>NZ_MVON01000010.1:0-114643 GCF_002018925.1 Acinetobacter sp. MF4642 | reverse complement strand
CTGGGTATATTGGTTCAATAAAAAGCGTGTACACAGTGCACTGGGTTATGTATCGCCTTTTGAGTTTGAAGCAATGTACTATGATAAGATTAACCCGTTAGGTCAGGTGGCCTAACTTAAATAAAAAAGCCTCCGACAAACCCGGTACGGTTCATCAAGTATTAAAAAATTGTACGCGGGTACAGAAAATCTCTTTGCTTGGGAATGCAGGACGAGCTTTGGGCGAACTTCATCGTGCGCTTCCACAAACGCGCATATTGAATATGAGGTTCTGGCAAGATCGTGATGGCTTATCAACACATTGGGTATTGTGGAAGCAACAATTAGAATTAATGATCTCAAAATGGATGTCACGTATAAATCCATTGTCATCTGATTATCATGAGTTTTGCGACCAATTGAATGAGTTACGAAAATACGCTAAAGCGATATGTGAGCCGACACAGCTTCATTTACTGCATTGTGACTATATAGGTCGAAATATCCTTGTAGACAGTGAAAATCGAATTTCGGGTATTATAGACTTCGACGCTGCTCGTATTGGAGATGCGGTCTATGATTTAGCTAAAATTATTTGGGTGGATATAGATTTCTCTGATTTAGAATTACGAAATGCTTTTTTAGAGGGTTGGGTATGTACGTATAAGCAGACTGTGCCTAAAATGAAATTTCTATTCTATGTTGGCATTCAATGTCTTGCAGCAATCGCTTGGACAGATAAAAATCCTTCTGCTGATGGGACAAATGCTGTTTTTCGTGCTTCCGCAATTCGAACGTTGAGAATTGTGCTAAAGGAGCTAGAAGCACTTTGATTGAATTCTAATACTGTTGTTGCGTATAAGCGCCATTATGTTAAATAGGGGAGAAACTAAGCTAAAATTAGGGTTTTAATTTAGAGAAAGTAATGTCTCAGATAAAAATTTATGCTTTAAATGAAACAATAGAATTACATCGTGATAATTTAAGTAAAGCTATCCATCAGGCTTTAGTTAAAGAATTAAAATACCCTGAAGAGAAAAGGTTTCAACGTTTTATCGCACTAGAATCCAAGAATTTTGTATATCCAGTAGATCGCAGTAAATCTTATATAATTATTGAAATTTCTATGTTCGATGGACGAACAAAAGAGACTAAAAAAGCATTTATTAGGTCTCTATTCGAAAATATAAACAATCTATGCGGTATTGATTCAAATGATGTTGAGATAACTATATTTGAAACTCCTAAAGAAAACTGGGGCATTAGAGGGAGAAATGCGGATGAACTACAGTTGAATTATAAGGTAAATGTTTAAATTTGCTAAAAATAACATAATACACCTTATACGTAATCCTTTGAATTACATTTTAAATTCAATTGCTTATGTTTTGTTGAAGAGCTCAATCTGAAGTGGTTGGGCTTTTTTATGTATTATTCATTTTTCATGATCATTATTTGTTTAAAGTTGCACATTTCTTATAAGTCTATTTAAACAGTGTCCTGAAGAAGTTTTGATGAAAATCGAAAAGATTGTCTTTTCAGAAATCATGACATGACACTTTACGCTGAAAGTATGCAAAAACATCCATTTCATTATAAAAAAGAAAATCTTTGATGTAATATAAATCCATTAAAACTTATAGGTATTTGAAGTTTTTTACTTTAGGTACGCCATAAAAAGGATAGAAGCATGCAACAAGAAGTCATCATAGTCGGTGGTGGTATGGTCGGACTCAGCCTGGCGTTGATGTTAGCCAAACAAAATATTGTGGTGAAGCTTTTAGAGGCGATCAAATACCCAAATTATGATGATGTAAACCTTGCGCCATACCATTCTAGCTTTGATGCAAGAAACAGCGCCTTGTCACGTCGTACAGTTCAAATTTACCAAGAACTGGGTTTATGGAACGCTTTACAAGAACATGCAACGCCTATTTTAGAAGTGAATATCACCGAGCAAGGTAGCTTTGGTAAGGCGCGTCTTAAAGCAGAACAAGAAAAAGTCGAAAGTTTCGGTCAGGTCATCGAAAACGCATGGCTCGGTCGTGTGCTACTGACAGAAGTTCAAAAACAACCATTCATTGAGCTGATTGATGGTGTACAAGTCACCCAACTGACCCAAGATGCCGATATGGCTTACATAGACGCGAGTCGTGGAGAAGAACAACTGTCATTGCAAGCAAAACTCGTCATTGCTGCAGATGGACGTGATTCATTCTGCCGTAAAGCCTTAGGAATTGGTGCTTCAGAACATGATTATGATCAGGTCGCTATCGTCACTACAGTACAAACTTCAAAACCGCACAACCATGTGGGTTTCGAGCGCTTTAGTAGTTTAGGACCATTGGCACTGTTGCCGCTTCCAGGTGAATACCGTCGCTCCGTGGTTTGGCCTGTGAAAAAAGGTACTGAAGGTGAATGGTTGGGCGATGAAAATGACCAACATTTCTTAGATGCCTTACAAGACACTTATGGCGACCGTGCAGGAAAGTTTCAAAAAACAGGTAAGCGTTTTAGTTTTCCATTGTCACAAGTGTTAGCTGAAAAGCAGGCGGTAGGACGGGTGGTCTTAATGGGTAATGCAGCGCATACCATTCACCCCGTTGCGGGGCAAGGTTTTAACCTGTGTATGCGAGATGCGCACGTCTTGGTACGTTATTTAACGGAGCAAATTGCGCAAAATGCCGACTTGGGCGATGCCGCAATGCTGCAAGCCTATGAGACTTCACGTTTGACCGATCAACAACGCGTAATTAAGTTCTGTGATTCGGTGGTACGAGGCTTTAGTAATAGCAATCCAATCTTAAAGTTTATTCGGAATACTGGTCTGGTCGCATTTGATACGATTCCAGGCATTAAACCACTCGTTGCCAACTATGCCATGGGGCTAAAAGCATGAGTCAAGTTCAAACTGATGTTTTAGATGTCGTGATCATTGGCGGTGGTTTGGTCGGTGGGCTGACAGCTTTGCTTTTGGCGCAAGGCGGTGTGCAGGCTACCGTACTGGATGCTGCACCTATTTTAGATGAACAAAAAAACTTAAGTGTTGCAAACCCACGTGTTTTGGCACTCAGTCAAGCGACGATACACCTACTTAAAACCGTTGAAGTTTGGGATAAAATTGCCCGCCAGATGCCGTATAGCGGCATGCAGGTGTGGAATAAAAATGGCTATGGTGAAATTAACTTTGGTCATGAGTCCAAGCAGGAACCACATGGCGAACAAGCCCTTGGTTCTATGGTTGAGCCAAGTTTGCTTAATTTAGCGATTCAACAGCAGATGCTTACTGTACTCAACGATTACCGCACCCAAGTTAAAGTTGCCCGTGTCGAAGAAGGTGTTGGGCTGTGGTATATCCATTTGGCCGATGCTACGGTGTTGAAAACCAAACTGGTGATTGGTGCAGATGGTGCAAACTCTTTTGTACGGGAACAAGCGTTTATCGATATCGATGTGCTGGATTATAAACAAGCAGGTCTAAGCTGTGCCATTCGTACAGCTCAGCCTCATCAACACGTTGCACGTCAGATTTTTTTAGAAACGGGGCCTTTGGCATTTTTACCAATGGCGAGTTTAAAACCAGAGCAAGCAGGGCATTGGCAGTCTATCGTATGGACGCTCCCCGATGATTATGCAGAAGAATATGCTGCACTTTCAGATGCTGAATTTACCCAGCTGTTAACGCAAGAAAGTCATCACATGTTAGGCGAAGTGTTGGAAGCGACACCGCGTGCCACTTTCCCACTCAAAGCACGTGCTGCACAGCAATATGTTAAAGCGGGCTTGGCTTTAATTGGTGATGCGGCTCATGTGATTCATCCGTTGGCGGGGCAAGGTGTGAATATTGGTTGTCTTGATGCGGCTGTACTGTGTGATGTATTACTACATGATCTAGCACGTGGCGTGTGGGCACATGAGCAAACACTGAAACGCTATGAACACCGCCGTAAAGGACAAAATGATGCCATGATGCATAGCATGTCTGCCATCGGTTGGATGGAAACCACACAATTCTTTCCTGTGGTATGGGCGCGAAACTTTGGTTTGAAACAGGTTGAAAAACTGCCTGTATTAAAAGATGCTTTTATGGCACAGGCCAATGGTTTAGGGTTGCTCAAAGAGACGCGTTATGCTGTCTAAGAACGGAAGTGTTATTTTTTAGCCAGTCGTAAAATAAGATTACGATTTTGATTAAAAAAGATACGATTTTCCGTTGAATAAGACTATGCGAAAGGCTGAGAGCTTGTTAAATTTCAACATAATTGGAAACCAGTAATTCATGGGAACCTAAAATGTCATTTGTGGGGAGATTAAGATGACTGATTCAAATGATTATGATGATGTAGAAGACTCAGCAGTCGACGAAGACGAAGCTCAAGCAGCGGAAAAAGGCGCATCAGATTCTTCTGATAATGCTGCAAGTGATGGTGATGTTGCCGAAGCTGAAACACTTACGGTGACTGCAAAATTAAAACAACGCCAAGCACTTGAAGACGAAGTTGCGGCATTCCTTGCTCGCGGTGGCCGAATTACTGAAGTGCCAACAGATGAGTCTGCGAAAGACTAAGAGAGTTAAAAAACACCACGCTTGACGTGGTGTTTTTTTTTGTTTTTTAAAACTGATATACAAATCACTTGTGCTTGAATGAGTACTGTATCGTAGTTAGTTGTTGTGCTAGACGAATGGTAGGCAAAATGACTACTTTTTCAATAGACAGGCTATGCCTGTGATGATCGCGCCAACTGTGGCTAAAAGCATGTCTTGGTGTGCGTCCCAAATATCACCTTGTTGCCCATTGTAGTTTTCAGCATCTTCAGGCGATAAGCCCATCGCAATAAACCATTCAATCCATTCGTAAATGAGGCTACTTGCCATCACAAATTGAATGACCAGCAAGAATAGGGTGAGTTTAGAAAGTTGAGGCAGCCACACTTGAAACAGACGGTAGAAAAACGGGTAGAGCAGCAAACCGTACGCTAAATGTACAAAGCGATCATACATATTCCGCGTCCAACCGAAACTCTGGTTGAGGTCTAGATTTAAATACTGCATAGACCATTCATTATAGGGCACATAAGAATATAGATAATGCGCACCGAGTATATGAATCAGCAAAAACCCAATATATAGCATAAAACTGATTAAGCTGAGCCCCATTTTATAAAGACAAATGATCAGCGTCACCAACATGAACACGGTTCCGACCTGATGCAGAATATAAGAGCTGACTTCAAGGGGGTGGATCGATGCGAAAGCAATGGCGACAGCGAGTACAATGAGCGCAACCCAATGCGGTTTTTTCAGTTGATAGTCAAAGTGAGCTTTCGTTGTTGTACTTTTAAGGATTGTCATCATTTTTATTGGTTTTTCAATTATGCATATAGGAGATTCTTGTTTGCATTATAGATAAATAAGCGAAGCCTAAGCTTCGCTTTTTTTCAATTTCTAAAATTAGATTTTAGAAATTAAGTCAGCAACTTGTTTTGCTTGTTCAGCTGCGTTACCTGTATAGGTTGCAGGTGTCATTTCCGCTAAACGTGCGCGGTCAGCAGCAGGGACAGCTTCAAGTTCATTACCATTGACGAAGTCAACCATCATGTCACGTGTCATGGCTTGACCACGAGTTAATGCTTTTAGTTTTTCATATGGTTTTTCAACGTTGTAACGACGCATGACAGTTTGAATTGGTTCAGCTAGAACTTCTTGCGCATTGTTCAAGTCTTCATCAATACGTGCAGCATTCAGTTCAAGTTTACCAATGCCTTTTGAACAAGCTTCAAAAGCAATCAAGCTTTGTGCAAAACCAACACCCATGTTACGTAGTACAGTTGAGTCCGTTAGGTCACGCTGCCAGCGAGAAATTGGAAGTTTTTCGCCAAGGTGCGCAAGTACAGCATTGGCTAAGCCTAAGTTGCCTTCTGAGTTTTCGAAGTCAATAGGGTTTACTTTGTGTGGCATCGTTGAAGAACCAACTTCACCATCTTTGAGTTTTTGCTTGAAGAAACCAAGCGAGATATAACCCCAAACGTCACGGTTAAAGTCGATCAAAATCGTATTGAAACGACGTAAAGCATCAAACAATTCCGCCATGTAGTCATGCGGTTCAATCTGGGTCGTGTACGGGTTGAAGGTTAAACCTAAAGACTCTACAAAAGCTTGAGAATGAGCAGGCCAGTTAATTTCAGGGTAAGCAGAGTAATGAGCGTTGTAGTTACCTACAGCACCGTTAATTTTACCTAGAAGTTCAACTTGTTTGAATTGCTTGATTTGACGCGCTAAACGGTAAGCTACGTTCGCCATTTCTTTACCCAAAGTTGTTGGGCTAGCAGTTTGACCGTGTGTACGTGACAACATTGGTTGTTCAGCATGCGTTTCAGCTAAAGCCACAATTGAATCGATGATTTGTTGCATAGCGGCAACTAAAACTTCACGGCCATTTTTAAGCATTAAAGCATGAGACAAGTTGTTGATGTCTTCAGACGTACATGCAAAGTGAATGAATTCACCCGCATTTTTAAGCTCATCAATATGTGCAATTTGTTCTTTCAGGAAATACTCAACCGCTTTAACGTCATGGTTTGTCGTACGTTCAATTTCTTTAATGCGGTTAGCATTTTCTTCAGAGAAGTTCGCAACAATTGCGTCAAGTGCAGCATTCGTTTCAGCACTGAATGCTGGAACTTCTGTGATTTCTGGACGGTTCGCAAGCGCTTGTAACCAACGCACTTCAACAGTCACACGAGCATGGATTAAACCAAACTCAGAGAGGAAAGGACGTAGAGCATCACATTTGCTAGCGTAGCGTCCATCTAATGGAGAAAGTGCGGTTAAAGCGTTCATAGCGATTCCTTAAACATTGGAATTAAAACGTAAAACAAAGTTCATCACAGCCATCAGTTAAACCACCTGATACTGTAAACGAGCGAGATCTTGAATATCTTGGAGCAGCTTACGCTTGCTGAAAATCATACCCCACGAGCTACCGCCGAGCTGACGCCACAAGTGAGCCATTTGTAAGCCTGTGAATAATGTCGCGCGAATGCGGTTGGTATGTGCTGTATCTTTAAATGCTTCAGCGTTGCCTCGAACCATAATGCGAGGATTGATCGAACCCGCAGTTTCAATATAAGTTTGAGCAAGGTTGGCAATGATACTTGGATGTAAATAATTATTATCGAAAAAGGAGAGTTGTCTAAGAATTTTTTGTTGGGATTGTTCAATAATTTCAACGAACTTCGGATTGCTATACACTTTTTTTTCTAATTGCAATAAAGTCATTGCATAGGTCATTGGAAGTTTAGTATTTGCAAGTTTAGGCAATCTAGATTTTGGGGAAGTGTTAAATGGTTGGGTAATGCTGCTTTCTAAAGTTTTTAAACCGAGAGAAATATCCGCCAATTTATCAAAAAAATCGAGCGTTTGATTGGACTGATTGGATTTAGGACGGATATTCAAACTGGCTTTGATGAGATGTTCAAAATAAAAATTACCGCTTTCACCAATACTTTGCGTACCCGTCAACGCGGTCATATGCGTCAGTTGCGCGGACTGAAAAACAGCCGCCAACGCCAAAGCTCGGTTTTGGCGTTCGTTCAAAGTTTGAGGCTGTTGAAACGGTAACTCAGCCATGTCTTAAAATCCTTTAAATAAAATCAGGTTTAGGAGCATTGGTATGATGAATCACGCCACCGCCTAAACAAACTTCACCTGAGTAGAATACGACACTCTGACCCGGAGTCACGGCACGTTGGGGTTCATCGAACTCAACACGTACGCCACCTGGGGTAGTCGGATCATTAAAGATCACACAATCTTGGTCATCTTGGCGATAGCGCGTCCGTGAGGTACAACGGAAACCTGTTTCAGGAATCTGCATTTCACCTGCGACCCAGTCAATCGTTTCACTCCAAAGTGTAGTACTTTGCATCAGTGGATGTTCATGACCTTGACCAATCACCAAACGGTTGTTTTCAATATCTTTATGTAGAACGAACCATGCGCCTTCAGCCACACCTTTCAAACCACCAATACCAATACCACCGCGTTGACCGAGCGTATAGTACATTAAGCCGTGATGTTCACCAACCTCTTTGCCATCATCTAAGACGATTTTTCCAGCTTGTGCCGGTAAGTATTGTTTTAAGAAGTCATTAAAACGACGTTCACCAATAAAACAGATGCCTGTTGAGTCTTTTTTCTTCGCCGTGACTAAGTCATATTGTTCCGCAATTTTACGTACTTCAGGCTTTTCAATTTCCCCTACAGGGAACAGCGTCTTATTAATTTCACGGCCATGTACAGCATGTAAGAAATAGGTCTGGTCTTTGTTTTTATCTAAACCACGCAGTAAAGGTGCGTATTCCTCACCTTTAGAGTTGGTCATAGTTTCGCCGCGACGTGCATAGTGGCCAGTCGCAATAAAGTCTGCGCCCAGTTGCATGGCATGATCTAAGAACGCACGGAATTTGATTTCTTTATTACATAAAATATCTGGGTTTGGTGTACGGCCCGCAGCATACTCCGCTAAGAAATGCTCAAATACCCGATCCCAATATTCCATAGCAAAATTGGCGGTGTGTAGCTTAATTCCTAGTTTGTCACAGACCGCTTGAGCATCGGCTAAGTCTTCCATCGCTGTGCAGTATTCCGTACCGTCATCTTCTTCCCAGTTCTTCATGAAAAGACCTTCAACTTGATAACCTTGAAGAAGAAGAAGAGCAGCAGAAACAGATGAATCTACACCACCCGACATACCGACGATGACACGTTGTTGCATAGGACTAGGCATCCAAACTTGAAATAAGGGGAGAATTTTGGTGCTCATAAACGAGCGATAAAGGATATTTTTGCCCCGCGAGTGCGTCTTGAACCGCTTTAATCACCAATGGACTACGTGCACGGGCCGTTTCGAGTAGTTCATCCAAAGTCATCCATACTGCACCCACGATACCTGTATCGAGTTCAGCGGTTGGACTGTGATGAAGTGACTGCGCTAAAAAGCAGAAACGATAATACGTGCGGTCTGGAAACATGGGTGGTGTATAGGTATAAATGCCCAATAACGCATCTATAGACACTTCATGTCCAGTTTCTTCCATAGTTTCACGAATGGCAGCTTCGATGAGTGTTTCACCTGATTCAACATGGCCAGCAGGCTGGTTAAATACAGTGTGTGTCACACCCGCAGTATGCTCTTCTACAAATAGAAATTTTCCGTCTTTTTCAACAACAGTTGCGACGGTGACGTGAGCTGTCCAAGCGGTCATATAAAAGCACCATGGGGTAAAAGGAGTATTCTACAAAATTTAGCAGTGCATGGCTATGGAGATTTGCTTTGGTTTGAGACGTGTTGGGCAGCGGTTAAGAAAATTACAAAAGGACGCTTGTAAGGTAATACCACATAGACATTAGGCAGCATCGACAAAATATCATGAGGCAGAATGCAAGCCAAGCGAGTGCTGAAACTGGGTTGGTCTGGGGAAAATTTATCGTTTAAATATTTGTCTAACCCAATTTGCCAATTAACTCCACCAATATCTAAGTATATGAAAGAAAATAGGTGCAGAAAAGCAAATAGAATCAATGCGGTCTAGCATTCCGCCATGGCCATGAATGAGTTGTCCCCAATCCTTAACACCACGATCACGTTTAATCGCAGACATAACGAGGCCGCCAAAAAAGCCAAAGATACAAACAACCAATCCAATACAAGCAGCTTGAACATAGCTAAACGGTGTTAACCAAGCCATTGCAGTCCCTAAAGCTGTGGCTAAGAAAATACCACCGAGTAGGCCTTCGACTGTTTTTGATGGGGATAAAACGGGTGCAACTTTGTGTTTACCAAATAATTTTCCACACACATACTGCAACACGTCAGAGGCTTGAACCACCATAATTAACCAAATGGCTAGCCAAATTGGTTCACCTTTAAACTCTGGGAGTTTCAAATTCAACAATGCTGGAACATGTGAAATACAGAATACGCTGACCATGAGTCCCCATTGAATTTTTGAACTACGTTCTAGAAAATGGGTGGTGTCTTCTTGTTTTAAGCTGGCAATAGGAATTAATAAAAATACATAGAGCGGAATAAAGATTGAATACAGGCCATACCAGTCGGTATAAATCAAATAATATTGATAGGGAATAACAAAATAGAATGCAATCAGTAATGGAAAATAATCGCCCCGTCTGGTCGGCAGTAAGCTAATGAACTCACGTAGGGCAAACAAAGAGATAATTCCAAATAATACAATAAATGCGGTTTTTCCGAGTAAAATTGCAGCAGCAATCACGATGAGCATGACCCACCATGCATTGATTCGTGCATTTAAGTTATCGATAACTGGTGAAGATTGAGAGCCTGCTTTTTGTTTGAGAATAAAACCAACAGTTGAAGCAAAAACTAAAATGCCTGCAAAAATAGCAAATAGGACATAGGTTTTATTAAGGTTGTCTAACATCATTGATTTTCAACCTCTTTTAATTTTAATAATTGTTTTTGCGCATAATCTATAAAGATGTCCTTATCCATGTCTAAATGTTGTTCTAAAGGGCAACCAAAACAAACTGTAGAAAGTAACGGTAGAGGGATAAATGCACCTTTGGGCATAACCCGTCTTAAATTTGAAATCCAAACGGGAACAATTTCAATGTCTGGAAACTGTTTGTGCAAATTATATAAGCCACTTTTGAAGGGGAGTAATTCAATATCATCATTTAGATTGCGCGTACCTTCAGGGAAAAAGATAATCGAGTAGCCTTGTTCAAGTGCATCTTTAACGGGTTGTAATGGATCAGTATGATCATCTCGGTTACGCTGAATCGTTATACCATTGAAGGTATCTTTAATAAGGAATTGGCGAAAGCCATCTTTCAGCCAATAATCAGAAGCAGCCACAGGCTTGGTTTTCCGTCGCATGATTGTCGGCAAAGATGACCACAGCAGTATAAAGTCGATATGGCTATTGTGGTTGGCGTAATAAATACGCTGTTTGGGCACAGGCTGACAACCGATCCATAAACTACGTGTACCCGTTAGCAGACGCGCTCCACGCCGTGTAAAAAATGCAATTAAACGGGCAATAGAATGAGTCACAAAATGACTTTGAGGTTGCTCTAAAGCTGTTTTTTTCTTGTTTTGAAGCGGAGTTTTATTCATTGTATAAACCATTTTATCAATAATTTCAATGGACTTTTAGCCAGTAGAAAGAGGTTTATTGTGCCAATAATTTATAAATTAGAATCATTAGAACTATATATTGTATAAACAATACAGTTATTTGCAGTTTAAACAAACGGAAACAGCCTGCAAAGCGCAAAGACCAATCTCGACCCACTTTCGATTTTGGTATGAGCTTAAATTGCAGTAATGATTGATCAAACTGTTGCGTTAAGTCTTCGATGGCCACTGTATCAGATTGTTGCGCAATCACTTCAATGAGTTCAGCATCAAATTTCAACCTGAGTGCTAGGTAATGCTGTATCGCCATCAAACCGAAACATATAAAAATTAATATCCAAAACTCAAGAGATTGCCAGCTTTTAAGTAGTATAGCCAAAATGGTTAAGACAAACGCGACATAGCCTGAAAATAACAAACCATACGTTGTAGATAAAAGTTTTGCCGCCACATAAAATTGCATTTTCATGGGGCTGATCCTTTGAGTTTTAACTGATAAGTATTGAGATTTTTGATTTGTACGTCGTTCAGTCTAACCCATGGTCTAGCGGATTGAACTATTTGAATGGCCTCATTTACCTGTGTTGCATGCTGCTGTTGCATAAGCCAAGCGCAGAGAATAGCACTACTTCTGGAATAACCCAGCGCACAGTAAATTAATACATGCTGTTGTGTGCTCTGGCTTGAAGCTGCTGCCATTAATTGGTTGAACACTTCAACCGCACGTTCAAGTTGGTCGGCCTGTAAAGGAATTAAGTCTAAACTTGAGTATTGAAAATATGAATTTTTTGAATTCACTGGCAACTCTGCAACACAATCAAAAACGGCCTGATATTTTTGTATTGTAGAACGTGTTGGGATGCGCCCTAAAAAAATAGTTGTGTTTTCAATTTTTAAAATTTGGGAGTCTTCGGGATGTTTCTTTGTCCAGATTCGACTGTTCAACCACGCAAAGATTAGGTAAGGGGTAAATAACATTGTAGCGGCAATGCTCAAACTTCCATCTGCTTGCTTTTGGAAGAAATGAGGGCGAACTAAATAGTAGCTTAAAGCAACGCCAAATAGACTGATTGCTGGATAAAGTAACCATAATCCCCAAGGTTGGAACAGATAGGCCAAGATTAGGAAAAGTAGTGCGGCGCATAGGTAATAACTTCCTAACTTTAAATGCTTCGGCGTTAAAGTCTGCAAACCATCTTTTTTAAAGGGTGATTTTGCCGTAATTGGAAATAACCACAAACATAATGCACCTGCCAATAAACCTGTTGGAATATCTATAAAATGATGTTGCCATGTGGTGAGTACCGATATGCCAATTAAAAATGACCAAAGGTCGACAAAGTATCTCCACTGACCTGAGCTGTGTCTGCGGAAGAAGTCCCAAAGGATGACCAATAAAACGATATGGAGAGAAGGTGCTTGGTTAAAAGGTTTATCAAAACCCATCAAAACATCAAACCATAGGCCAAAAAAGCCATCTAAAGGTGGTCGTTCAAAACTAAATTTGAGTGGAAAAAGAAGAAAGCAACTGATCGAGATCAGCTGTGCGCTAAATAGCCGAAGTGCATGCTGTTTCAGCTCAAATTTATTCCAACATAACAGCAAAGATAGACCGTAAAAAAGATCAATGGACCAATATGGCACGATGCTCCATGACCAAAGCGGGATGTGTTTTTCCCAGTCATAGACAATACTCGGCACATTGGGCAGTTGCGATGCATAGTGATTTGCAAATCCATAAGTGAGAAAGAAAAACGGTGCAAGGAAAATCAAACACAGGATTCCCCATTTCCAAGTGCCTGTTTCTTTGTTCAGTATTTGCATAAAACGTCCACAGATTATTATTTTTAAGTTTTACATGGATGACATGATCCAAAGACTGATCATGTCATCCTGTGATTTTAAAGCTTTTGGGCAACGGACACGGTAAATATTCCAAACTCATCAATACATTGATCTACTTTTTTAAAGCCTGCTGCTTCTACAAGGGCATCCATTTCAGCCTGAGAACGTAAACGCATGACCCATGCATCACCTTCACGATGTGAGGTTAGGGCGCGTGCAATAAATTCTTGCTGAGGATGCCAAATTTGACCTGTGTAAATTAAATAACCATCTTTGAGGATGGCTTTGCTTAAACCTTCCAGTGATTGTCGCAGCAGGTCATTATCACTAAACAATTCATATAAGCCAGAAACCACAGCCAACGTCGGTTTCGGTTTAACAGATGCAAGGGATTGTGTATCAAATGCATCGGCTTGAACAAATTCAGCGACATCACTTAAGCCTCGTTCTGCAATCATTTGTTGCCCAGCTTGGACATTAATATCACTATAATCGCGCAATAAAATCGAGTCTGGGCGTTTCGGAAGTTGTGTAACTGCATCTAAAATATAACGACCGTGTCCTGAAGCAATATCCATAATTCTGAGTGGTTTACGCTTTTTGATGAGAATGTCAGCGTATTTCTGTACCAGATGTTCAATGTTTTGTTTACGGATACGAATACCACGCCAACCAATCGCATTGAGATATTGTCGGTCAATGATTTTACCAATCGGATTAGCACTTTCTGTTTGATTGCGATAAACGAAGTCTAAAGTGCTACCGGAGTCATACCCTGTATCTTCGCCAATTTTTAAGCCTTTAGATAAATGACTTCCTATTTTCAAATTCTTTTTAGTCAACTCCCAAAATGCATTCTTCATGGATTTCACAGGCAATGGAGAACTTAAGTTTTCAGCAATGGCACAACTTGAACCAATTTTATCTGCATTTAAAAGATCAGGTGCTTGATATTCCACAGCAAAACATTGCTGAATAAAACGACGGATTTTTTCAGTCGCTATATGACGGTCTTTTTCACCCAAAGTATCGTGAAAGAAGCCATCTAATATATGAAATTCTTTTTTGGGATGCGGTAGTTTTTGATAAAACTGTTGCTGCGGTTTTTGGAAGACCACAAAATCTGAGCCTGAACATAAAACTTGTGTTGGAACAAAGATATTTTGTGCATCTGCAACAATACGCTTTGATGCATCATACAGTCCCAATAACATTCTCACTGAAATGGCTTTGGCAATTTTAGGGTCGGTATCATAACTCTGCGCGCGTTGTTTATCATGCGTGAGCATATTGGCTTTGACATAACTTTGTATAAAGAAATTGCCACGCAACTTTGCCATCACCCTTAAGCTTGGTTCAGCAAAGGGCACATATAATTTAATATCAAAAGCAGGAGAGGCTAAGCAGAGCGCACGAATTCTAGGTGCATAATCATGCACCCAAGTTGCAGCTAAAACAGCACCAACACTTTGAGCGACTACGGCAATATTTTCCGCAGAAATGGCATATTGCTGTTCAATATGTTGTACGAAAGCTTGAATGTCTTTGACGCATGCAGAAAAGCTTGGCGCATCACCACGCTCACCGGGCGAATGACCATGGCCGCGTGCATCCCATGCAAAGAAATCGAAATCTGGTAGATTAAGTTCGTTAACTAAATGCGCCATACGCCCCGAGTGTTCATGGCCACGGTGAAAGAGAATAATGGCTTTTTTTGTTGTAGATGGTGTAGCCGTTGCCCAGTGTTGGTAAAACAGTGCGGTCCCATCATGACTGGTAAAAGTGTGTTGACTATTGTTATACATCTATTTTTACTCTGAATAATAAAATTATGAAGAAGTTGTCTTTAAACAATTTTTAATTCGGTTAAATATGGTGAGCAGAAGCAGTAGAGCAATGAGAATAAGAATGCCATTACAAATTCTACTGAGAAGTTGTAGATTTGTACTGATATACGGAAATATCACAATAATAACAGCAATTAAACTGAGCCAAAAAGCGCGATCACTTTTACCCATTGGGCCATCGTAACGCCGTTCTTTGCCAATAAGTGGTGCCATTACACCTGTATATTCGCTGAGCAGGGCAAGAAAAACGACAAGCAATAATAGTTTTGCATTAATAAAACCAAAGGCAATAAAACAAAGATAGAGTGCAGTATCGGAAATAATGTCACACAATTCATTATAAAAAGCGCCCAAGTTGGACTGCTGTTTAAACTCACGCGCTAACATGCCATCAATTGCATTGAAGGCCATACGAATGAGCATCCACAATGGAAATAACAATAAAAGCCCAGAAATAGGATGGGCTAAATAATGTTGATATAGAAAATAGCCTAAGCAAGTCGAAATCAACATCGCCAATAAAGTGACTTGATTTGCTGTAATTCCAGATTTGTATAACAGTTGTACAAAAGGTCGTAATAGATTTTGAAATGCTGGTTTTAATTGATAGATAGATGGCATCGTTTTAATAATTAATAATAGTTGTTGAAATTTTAGTCAGATTGCACAAGGTTTATCAAGTGCTATTAAGAGGCTAAAAATTAAATAGTTTTCTTGTTTGAATTTTCGGTGTTTATATTCACAGCATCGTCAGGCAATATGATATGCGGACAAAAAAACTCAAGGCCTTGCAGAAAATTCTAAAAACATTATTGTATCTGTGAAATGCAGGTGAAATACACCCCATGATTATGACTCTAAATAATGCCCCGATACTTTGACATAGTTTTGTGCTGAATACGGTAAGAATGCCAACTCTTTTTCTGTTAGAGGACGAACTTTTTTGGCAGGACTACCGACATACAAATAGCCACTTTCAAGCACTTTCCCTGGCGGAACAAGTGTTGCTGCGCCAATCATGACATCGTCAGGAATGATGACATCATCCAAAATAATGCTATTGATACCAATCAAAACACGGTTGCCGATGGTACAGCCATGTAAGGTGACATGGTGACCAATGGTGACATCATCACCAATAATTAAAGGCGAGCCATTTGGTTTATCTACTTTTTTATGACTAACATGCAGCATTGCATGGTCTTGTACATTCGAATTTTTACCAATCCGAATATGGTTTACATCACCACGAATCACGGCAAAAGGCCATACAGAAACATTTTCAGCCAATATAACATCACCAATCACTACCGACATTTCATCGATATAACAGTTGTTGCCAAGCTGTGGAGTGCTGTTCAAATAGGGGCGAATATTTTTAGCCATATTGGTGTACTGCCTTTGCGTAGGTGCCCATTATAAAATAAAAAAGCACCCAGACCGAGGTGTGGATGCTTTAACTTAAGTCTAAGTGTTGCTTAGAATAAGTTTGAGAAGAATTGTTTGATGTGGTCAAGCATACGTGCAAAGAAACCTGCTTCTTCAACATCTTTTAGCGCAACAAGTGGTTTTTCAGCAATCACTTTACCATCAAGGCTTGCTACATACTTACCAACCACTTGACCTTTTTTCAACGGTGCAGTCAGTTTCGGTTGAACCACCAGTTGTGTTTTGATTGCGTTGGCTTGGCCTTTAGGCATAGTCACGTTAAAGGTTTCAGCTAAACCAATTTGTACGTCATTTTCTTTACCAAACCATACTTTTGATTTTGCTAAAACTTGGTTCGCAGCTTGAACATTTTTAGTTTCAAAGTTTGCATAACCCCACGCTAAAATTTCACGTGTTTGCGTTGCGCGTTCTTGCATGCTTGGCGCACCAAAAATCACAGAAATCAAACGCATTGGGCCACGTTTAGCCGAAGTTGTTAAGCAGTAACCCGCTTCGTCAGTATGACCAGTTTTTAAACCATCGACACTTGGGTCAGTATAAAGCAGGGCATTACGGTTGCCTTGTTTGATACCGTTAAAAGTAAATTCTTTTTCAGAATAAATCGGATAATATTTTGAACTGTCGTGAATGATGTGCTGTGCAAGCGTTGCCATGTCTTTAGCGGTCGAGTAGTGATCTTCAGCAGGCATACCTGTTGAGTTCATGAAGCTGGTATTGGTCATGCCGATACGTTTTGCTTCTGTGTTCATCATGTGAACGAAAGTACCTTCGTTCCCAGCAATGTGCTCAGCCATGGCCTTAGATGCATCATTACCCGATTGGATGATAATGCCGCGTAACATCTCTAATGCAGTCGCAGTACCATTTAATGGCACATACATACATGATTCCGAACTACTACCACGACACCAAGCAGACTCGTTCATCCGAACTTTTTCATCTTCGGTTAGCTCGCCCGCCAACAACTTTTGCTCAATAATGAAACTCGTCATCATTTTTGTCATTGATGCTGGTGCTAATTTTTCATTTTCATTTTTAGATGCGAGGATTTGCCCAGTCTCATAATCCATCAGCACATATGATTTATTATTTAGTTCTGGTGGTGAGGATAAGACAGTTGCTGCAAATGAAATGCTTGGTACGAGTAATGCCGCAGCAAGGGCGCTTTTTTGAATCATTCTAAGGGGTTCCGATTTCTTTAGTATAAGCACGAGAGCTTTGCATTTTAGGACAAAGTTCTGCCGACTTCTACGGTAGAAATCGGCTTATTTCAAAGATATTGTAACCAATTGGTATTATTTGCTGTAAGTGCTCAATTCTTTACAAATTTCTTGGTTTTTTGCTTTGCCTGCTTTTTTCGCATCGGATTGAGCTTCGGCTAAAATAGGCTTGAATTTTTTCTCTTTGCTAAGGCTTTTAAGGTATTCAGTCGGATTTTTCTGTTGCGGTAGATACTCTTTAGCCAAAGCGTTGTAGCCATTTTCAAACTGACTCTGGTCTGAAACGAGACTTGGACAAACTTCTGATAGGACATAAATTGCAGCCAACTCTTGCTGCGTCACTTGTTGCAGTGGAGTTACTTCAATATTTTCGTCTTTATTGGCTGCATGAGCCGAACCGATGGCAATCAAAGAAGAACCACAAACTGCCAAAATCACTTTTTTCATTACATTCAAATTCATTCTAAACCCTAAGTGCATACATGTTGTTGCCATAATAGGATGAGCTTAAACAAATTTTAAGTAAATGTAAGCGAAAAAATGTATAGAAGCTGTTGAAGTCGCTTCATCGTTTTTACATTTTTCAGTCCAATAAAAAAGGATGAATAATCCCATTATTCATCCTTTCTTTGCGATATAGATGTAGAACTTGAATTAACCTTCAAAGTTTACAACGTCATCACATACTGACTTTTGTTCTGCTTTATCAGTACTCTTTGCATCTGTACGAGCTTCTTTCAGAATCGATTGGTATTCGCTGTCTGACTGTAATTTTGCATAGGTCATCGACTTATCTGAGTAGTCTTGTAAATAGGTTTGAATTAAAGTTTGAATGTTGCTTTCAATTTTAGGGCCTTGACCCACCAAAGCAGGGCAAAATTCGGTCATGACTTGCGCTGCTGCAATATCTTCTTTTACGATGGTGTTGGCTTCTTCTGTGCTTAATCCCTCTAGTGCAAAAGCAGATTGAGAAATCATGATAGCCATGCCTAATCCGAAGAAATTACGTAATGTTAAGCTTTTAATCATTTTTAAAATCACATATTTATGGTGGATGCGGAGACTCAATATATATATTTTCAATTAGAATTCAATGAAAAGTTCTGACCAGTCATTTTTTGAATAAAGATTTTTGTGTTGAACCTTTTAATCGCCAATGATCATCCTAACGACTTCTAATCTTCAGTTTTGGTGGTCTTTAGGATGATCTGCTTGTTGGTGCGGGAATAATATTTAGGATAAAAAACGCGTATACGTGTAGGCAAGTTGTGAACCGAATAACTGTTAATCGCCCTCAGATATTTTATACTGCCGTTTAATATTTTGTGTTTTCACTCCCCAAATGGACGAGGCCGTTCTACTTTGGTGATGTTTAAAACTTTTCATGCTATCAAACACTTCTTGCACCTCCCAGATAAAAGGGTCGAGGCTTTGCTTGACCTCAAAAGAAACGCAGCCTTCTTCTTGATGAGTTAACTCAATATGTTCTGGAAGGAGTTCTATCACCAGACGGACTTCTTCTTTAGACACACAGATTAATAGGCCATTGAGTTTAACCATAGGACTCCTTATTGATCTCCGACATTGTTAGCGTTGGTTTTTTTAGCAGAATTCATCTCATGTCTGACGCGACTAATCTGGTCATATATGACTTTGCGCATTCGGTTTATCGCACCCAGTGGCTTATGTTCGGCTAATGCATGCCATGGTGTAAAGGATAGATTTTCACAAAACTTATTTTGCTCAGTGGTATCAAAAATTTGCTGAGGAATACGAATAGTGGCCACCTTATAGAAGGGAGCTTGGTCTTCTTTCCATTCCGTCATTGAGTCTTCAACAGACATTGAGCTGGATGTCCGAGGTTGTACTAGAAATTCCATGCAGGCATCACGATCTTGTAAGGTCGTTCGAAGTGCCGCTCTTAAAAAGTCCTTTTGAGGAGTAGCTGGAATCGGGCTAACAACGCTTGAACATGCGCGAGCAGAATACTTTACTGCTTGACGATGATCGCCGACTCCTAACTGATAGGGCACCATAGACCAGTATCTGGTTTGCAGTGGATTTGAAATTTTATTTCTAGTGTTTAAGGCAATCCAAGTTCCTTTGGCCCCTAATGCAAAAGGGACATGCAGTTTTTTTAGCAATCTATCGCTATTGATATCTTGCATAAATGATAGATAACGAGCGGGGTCATTGGCAAAGAATACAGGGTGATTGATCATAATGAAGTCTTGCGTAGCCGCAGGTTCATCTAAAAGGTTTTTCTCTGGCACGGCTAAAAGTTTGATCGCCATGCCGCGTGCATCTTTTTTTATATCCGCCTGTTTTGCATTACTCGATCCATTCGAAAAACGAATCCATGCTTGATAAGTTTTTCCCGGAATAAAAACACCATAAGCCATGTTTTGAGGCAATGTTTCGTTTATCTTAAATTCTGCGCGTACGCAACCATGTGCTTTAGGGTGCGCATCACGTAGTGCGATATCTGTGGCATATTGTTTTCGGATCGTCATTTCAATGATGTTCGCGATTTCTTTAGCAGTGGTGGTCTCATTCGGATAAAGACTTTCACCTAGACCATGATCTACATCTGGGTATATAAAATCTTTAGGAGAAGTCAACATTACAGGTGGTGTATTCGCTTCTACGTTAGCGGTGATACCTGTGAGTAATATGGCATGAAAAAGTAGACCTAAACGCATAGGCCTTGCGGAGTTAGGCATTGATTGTCTCCTTGCTCTAAAGCTGGATTTTTTTAATTTTTAGCCTGATGATATGGACTTGTTTAGTCTTATTTAAGACACAGAATTATGATTATATCTGTGGCATTTTTTATTCATGGCTACTGTCTAGAAAAAACTTAATGAGGAGCTAATCTCAGAGGTGCTGAAAATTTGACATTGGTTTAAAATTTGTTCGAAGATGTTTATCTCCCCCAAAACCAATAATGATTATAAAAGAGAACGAGCATGAGCGAAAAAAATCAAAGTCATGAATGTTTAGTCTGTGGGCAGAAATTCCTCATTAAAAACCTCATTCCTATGGGGGCAATACGAAAATCTATTTCCGAAGAAATTTCACATGATTTTCCAGAATGGTCGCCTCAAAGTTATATATGCCAAGCAGACTTAACCAAATATCGAATTCAGTATGTTCATTCACTGCTAAAGTCTGAAAAGGGGGAAGTGACTGATCTTGAATATGAGGTGATTAAAAGTTTGCAAAAACATGAAGTGATCACCAAAAATGTTGAAAATCAGTTGGATCAAAATTGGACTTTAGGGGAAAGGCTGGCAGATAAAATTGCGACCTTTGGCGGTAGTTGGGCTTTTCTCATGTGCTTTGCGACTTTCTTAGCCATTTGGATTGTTGTCAATACAGTGGTCATGGTTACGCATCCTGCCGATCCTTATCCCTTTATTTTATTAAATTTAATTTTATCCTGTATTGCTGCGGTTCAAGCTCCCGTGATTATGATGAGCCAAAATAGACAGGAAGCTAAAGACAGATTGCGTTCGCAAAACGATTATAAAATTAATTTAAAGGCAGAGTTAGAAATTCAACATTTAAATGAAAAACTAGATCATTTGTTGATGCATCAGAGGAATAGGTTAGCCCAAATACAAGAAATACAACTGGATTTGTTATCCGAAATGAGTAAAAAACGCGAATAAATTGGCTTAATATCCAAATACTTAAAAGTATTTTCTGTAATAATGAGTCATAGCTAGACTCGCTCTCTTAATTGTTTAACTCATTGCTTTATAATTCTTTTTTAAACAAAGGGAAAGTGTTTTTATAGGATCAAGAGATCTATATTTTTGAAGACGTATTCTCCAGTAAACACTTTAAACCTATGCTTAGCTTCTTCTGTTTTTAGGCTCTCCTTTTTTGCACTCTGTTCATGCAAAAGTAAAGTACTCACCCAGATCAATGATTTCATCTTTTCAGATTGCCTGATCTCAATGTATAGTCGTTCTGCATCGAGGACTCTATAGCTTTTCTTTTCGCTTTAAAGATTTAGTTTTTTTTAAAGCTACCCCCAAATCTACCTGTATGAATTGCAGATTAAAAAGACGAAGACGAGTGCAAAATAGATGTATAAGGCTTTTACCGACTCATATAGATTTAAGAAGATCCATCAGTGAATATTTTAATAGCTAATGCACATTTGTTATTTAAGTTGTTGATTGTATTAAGTTGTATTTATTTTATTGATAATGTTACCCGCTAAGTTACCCGTTTTTTTAACATCTATATATAAAATAAAGCCTGCTAAGAGCAGGCTAAATCCTTCGGTTTAAATTCTTCAACTTTTCGCTTCACATAAGACTCATGCCAAAAGACATCTTTCTTATTGATCCGTACTGGTTGCTCAATCTCACCCAATTTCACTTTATTGTAAAATGCATCCTTCTTAATTGAAAGGAGCTGCATAAATTCTTTCGCTCGTACACGACGATCAATACCCATCATTTCACCCCCAATCTTTTACCTGCTTTGATTTCTTCATCTGTCGCATGCCTAAAATCATAATGATGAATAACGTGTCCGCCACCTTTAGTTATGATCATACTTTTGTGAAATCCATCAATAACGCAAATGATATTCATCCAAAAATCATCACCATTTAAGGTAGACACAACCTTATCCCCAACCTCAAAAATATTGTGCTGGCGGCGGTATTCGAGAAGCTGATTATTCAGGAAGTCATCAAAACCCCATTTCTCTCCCTCGGCTTTTGCAGCTTCATACCCGCCCAACCGTTCAACTAGATTCATGAAACCTCTCCCAAACTCTCCACCACACCAAACTTGTCATGCTCTGCGATATAACTACTCAGCACGTGGTAATACAAATCAGCATTGCAATTAATTTCAAGAATCACACCAGTCCCATTATTTACGCGCTGCCTTAAAGTTGCTTCTAGCTTACGAACAAAGTTGCTATGCAAGTGATGTGACTCGCTTGCAATGTTGTATAAAGCGCCTGTTTGACCTGCGTCTAACACCAAATTAAACGGCTTCTCTTTGTGCAGCTCACCAATGATGAAATTGGCTACTGCAATGTTTGTTTGTTGAATTTCAGTCATCGGCTGGCTCCTTATGCTCAGTGCGAATGTCAACACCACAGAAAGGGCAGTGATTCAAAACCACACGGTTCTTCTTAAATCGACCTGCAACAATTTGAAGTCGGGCAGAGTTTATTTCACGGTGACTCATGCGCTGTGCTTGAATATCACCATATTCATTGCGAGTGACTTCACTTAAGGCATCGCACATATTTAGCCAATTCCCTGTATTTACGCATTTATCAGTCATTGGCTGGCTCCTGTGCTTCTACCATTGCTTTACAGTGCGCAGCTACTTTTTCAGCCTCAGCCTTACTTTTGAATGTTTCGTAATATCCGACATCACCGTTTTCTTCATCCCATTGGATAGCCGCAAAAACAGGGTCTTGATCCAATTCATATGAAACCCGATGCTCAACCTCTACGACCTCACCAATAGAGATATCACAAAGCCAGTCGGGATCTTCGCGATAGATACTTTCGGCATCATCCAAATACCAGGTTTTAATTTCTTTAACAGGAGCTAAAACAAAACCTTCAGGCACCGCTTGGGCTTCAGCCTTAACAACAGCCACAATACGACTGACTAGATTATCAAGATCGTCACGTTCTTCTTCTGTTAGGTTCCAATCTTCCATATAGAAGGCCTTTAAATTTTTAATAGCTTTCTTTTCTTTTTGAATATCCATCACGCCACCTTCGCCAAGTTAATCTGACGATGCACTTCCACAAATTTAGACATCATCGAACTGTCCAGATCATTCACAAAAGATTTGCCATATTTAAGCCACTGCAGGCTGAACAATTTGAAGCGCTCAATCATGTAGCCACTCATAAAATAGCTCGGCTGAATCTGACCGCGCTTTGCAAATATCTCACCAGTTTTTGTGCCTTTTCGGATAACGACACGGTCTTTTTTAACTTTGATTTCATGCCCACCACGCACACACCACTCCATAAATGCAGGGCATAGCTCGTTAGGTAAACGAGAAATTGTATTGATATGCTCAGTCATGACGATAACCCCACGTATTCACAAAATCTTTAATGCAAGCTTCAATACCAAACAGGTTGATGTCGCTGTAAGTTTTTACCCGCCCTTTGTGCTGAATTGACAGCACGCGGGTGATAGATGAGTAGGTGTAGCTCATGCAATCGCTCTCCCTTGTCCTTGGGTGGTGTTGATGATGTGAGCTTTTACATTCTCAAAATGCTGAGCTTCAATGCCTAATAGGCTATCAATTCCTTGATCTTCACAATAAGTCATAACATCAATGCCGACTTGCGCAAGGAGGTCTTGCAACTCATCACGTTGAGCTTCTGATATCCCATTAAATTCAGGAGGTTCTATCCATGTATCGCGGGGTATATCGAATGTGCAGCCGAGTACTTTCGCTCGAGCAAGCATCGCTTGACGCATGTTTTGGTAATAAGTGTGTTCTTTGTCCAACTTTAGGGTTTCGGTCAGGTGATTTAAGTCGCTTGCATAAACTGCTTCTTCGCAGCTTTGTTTCCAGTTATCCAAATCCTCAAGTGCTTTATTTAATGCAATTTGAGCAGGGGTAAGCGTGTTGATATGAGCCTTCGCATCTGCAATTAAGTCTGCAAGAAAAGTAGGGTGTAATTTAAGATCAGGTACCCAAACCTCACCCGTCTCACCACCTAAAGCACCTGAATTTTTCGCATGGTGTGTTGGGGATGGCTTGAAGTTAATGACTCTCGCATTTTTACCTTCACCAGTAGTTACAGTGGTCAAATAACCCATGATGTCTGCAATACGGTAAAGTTCATTTCGGTTCTTACCACCAAGCTCAGGACGGTAGATGATTTGATCACCGCTTTGGTCTTCTGAGGCATGGGCAATAAAGACGACATCCTTACCAAAACTTAAAAGCGTATTGATGTACTGCTTAAACTTCATGTTTGCTAAGCCTTGGGCTTTTAATTTGAGTGCACCATCTTGCTGACGGTTATTCGCTGTTTTGAGCAAATGTGTCTTGATGGATTCAAGCATTGCGCCCACGGTATCAATAACAACCGTATTGAAAGGTGCTAAGTCTTGTTCAGTAATGTTTTCAATATCTGACCACTGCTGAACTGGAACAACAGCTCCGCGACGAAGTTCACCAGTACGGTGTGCACCACGGTCAAAGTCAAATGAAATAGCTTTATCTGCGGTGAATCCTAAAGACGTTTTACCAAGACCCGGATCTGCATAGATGTAAGTAATAATCGCGCTTACGTTTAATGCTTGGTCTGCTGGAATAATAGGTATAGCCATGATTATTTCCCCTTATGCCCAGAACAGTGAGCCTTTAGCTCGTTTAAATGATTTTGGATAAGTGCGTGTAAGTGACTTCTGAAGACGAATAGCCATAGTTTTTCTTTGCTGGAAAGCCTGCTCACGTCCTAGCTCTTCTTGAACCCAAGGCAAAGCTTCTAAGCTTTTGCGTAAATCACCATTTAGGTTTTCCAACTTAAGTAACCAGCGTACGTATGCACGATCCAAATCAATAAGGGCAGTGCCTTTATGCTTACCGAAGTTGATCACTTCAGGAGTTTGATTGTTTAGCGCCATAAGATACTCTCCAGCTTGCTTAGGGCCACTAGGTCTAATTCATCTTGAATTAAAAATGTTTTGACTTTCCCTCCAAAGAAAAACTCTTTTCTTAAGCCTATTCCGTTGCGAATGAATCCATGTTTACCACCCAGGTCAAGCTCATCACACTCAGCAACAAAACTTACCCCAAATACATCTTCATACAATTCATCAAACTGATGGAAAGGCATGAAATAGCTGGAAGTGCCACGGTGTCTTAAAGCCGTAAGATCTGCTGCATCAAAAACATACTCAGGGAAGCTAAGGATTGAGAAACAACCTTTATTGAACCCAAGTACCACAACTTTTTCAGCGGTGAAATCGACCATCGTTTCTTTACAGATTTTCACCCAACGAGGTGCGAAAATTAGTTTGTCAAAATTCGTCATTAGCCTGCCTCCACTAAACGATGTTTTTCGATATAGCCTTTGATAAGAGCATTGAAGTTCTGATGGTCGATGTGGTTTGTGAAGTCGTTGTATGGATTGCCTAGGGCATCTGAAACGATCACTTCATCAAGGCTGGTTACGTCTACAGCGGTGAATTCACTACCTGGTACGCCGTAGCTGTCAGGAAATGCCTCAACTTCAAAACGTGCTGTAACGCGGAAACCATCTAAACGAATAACAGCTTCGCCGTGGTTATCACCAGTCATACGTAATGCAAGAAGTTGATATTCAGAAGGTGCTACGTTGGCAACGATAGGTTGAGCAGCCTGCGGTGAGGTCTTAAACCCGCAGCTAAGCATGCCTATTGTTACAGCAGCTACACCAAGAGATATCTTGATGGTATTGAAAGGGGATAAGGTTTTGTTCATAATTGATCTCGCAAAGTTTGCAAAGCCCAGTTCCCGTCTAAAGTAGCTGGGCTTTTTTGTTGTTTACGAGATTTAGTTTACCAAAGGAAACTTTTATGTCAATTAAAAGTTTATCAAGGGAAACATTAAAATCATTAAAGGAAACTTATGTGTTTTAATAGACAAAAGAAAACCCACCGCTGGGGTGGGCTAGTTGAGCGTTAGAAGACTACTTTTGACATTGGATATTAAATTTATCTTTGTAGTAATCCAGCGCAATTGCTAAATCACGATCCAACTTGTCTGGCGTGTAGTCATTTGGTGAAAGCTTGAGTAGAGCAGGGGCATACTGCTGAATGTACACATTTGGGTAATCAACACATAAAATTTGCTTTTTAACTTCAAGTGATGTGTTTGGGCTATCTAGCTGATCTATAAATTTACCGATCTTGGTATCCGCTTCGTCAAATTGCTTGATGGTTGCTGGATCTTGTTTTAGCTCAGCAGGATCGGTTGAGTCTGGTTGTTTTTGACAGGCTGTAACAGAAATGGCTAAGAAAACGGAAACAAATATAATTCTTTTCATATTTAGGTACTTATTTTTATGTGAAGTTGGATTATAGTCAAATTTAGTAAAAAGAAAACCCCGCGTATGCGAGGCTAGATAGGCCATTCTTTGTTATTACAGGTCATCCTTCGACGTGACCTTGATTAAATAATAGCAAAGGCATGTTGCAGAAATGAGAAACCCGCCGCTGAGGTGGATGAAAACAATACCAGACAAACCAATTAAAATCTTATCGAAACTCTTCTTTTAAAAACAATTTTTCTACACATGATTTGGTAAGATTGATCATAGTTTGAGACACAGTTTGTGCAACAGATAACTCAAAGCCTTCATAATCATTTCGATTAACCCCATCCCGCCTTTCACCATGTACAATCTTATTTCTAATACCTAATAACTTATTTAGGTTTACTTCTATATCCCTGTCGATTTCATGTGGAAGTCCTAATTTATATAGGTTCTTCTTAAAAACCAGTGGGCTTAAGTTGGACTCTAAATCGACACTAGTTATTTTAATTTGAACTTTAGTGGAGTAAATCTCTGTTGAATTCTCAACAAACTGAATTTCTCGAAAGAATCGATGTAATTTCGTATCTTCTGGTGCATGAGCTTTAAAATATGAACACTTCGCTGAGTCATCTCTCAGCGCTTTGAACACATCATGAATTGTTGCACTAACAAGGTGAGTATTTGCTTGAGCACAAGGAATACTTTGATCATTAACGGTTTTTATATAGTGACTTAGTGCAAATTGAAAAAAACCCTCGAAATGTGCATATAGGAATACAACAAGAGATCGTCTATAAGTATTTGCCTTATTATCATCCAAAGGTGCACTTAAATTTTTAAGAAGCCTCAACTCGTCTAAGCGCCATTCCCAATCTTCCTCCAGCTCAGTCCTAAAAGCATTAATATCCATTTGTCAAAAATCCTCGAATTTTATCAGAGACAAAATTAACTCGAGCATTTAAAGCATTTGGAGTATTTTTCCCCCCGCCAGTAGTCAAATTTATATAGTCCTCATCAAGTTTTATTTCAGTAAAAAAAGATTTTAGTTTCTCACACTTTTTTTCAGTAGAAATGTCTATTGCCTCTAAATGATCTTGAATTCCTAATGCAAATGATTCAAATTGATAGACAATAAACATGCTGGCTAATTTTGTACGATTAATATTTGCCCGACTAAAGCTTTGATTACCTAATACTTTTGCTAGAATTTCAAATGTCTTATTAAAAATCTGCTCTTGCGCAATGAAATCAAATTCACGATTATGATCTGGATCTGAAACTTGCTCCATATATTCCGTCATGAAATCCCGTATATCGTGCTTAAAGGCATCTCTATTATTTAAAAATGTAAAAAAGCGTAAAACAAGTTCTTGATCATAAGCACCGAAAATTTGTTCTTGTGTTAGATTTTCAGTAGTGATTTTGAAATTTTCATTTTTAGAGAGAGCAATTATAAAATCATTAAATTTATTATCTAGGAGCCTAATTGTACAATTTCTCATTTGTTGGTCGGTGAGTAAGGTTCCACCAGTATTTAAGCGTTTAAACATATGGTATTTGAATTTATGATTACTAGATTTTCTAACCACCTCAACCCGCACAAAACTCCGTTTTAATTTAATTTGAAGTGCAGTTCCTAGATCATCATACGTTTTACCATTAAGAGACTCAATAATGTCACAATCGGTGAGAGTTAGTTTTTCCCCCTTATTTATACACACAGGTTCTTCAGGGGCATTCAACTCACCTCTAAAATGAAGATAAGAGGAGAGTCGTTGTAAACCATCAATAAGTAGCTTTTTATTATCTTCAATTTCAACAACATATATTGGGGGTACAGGCATTTCTAATAAAAGTGATTCAATGAAACGAGATTGCGCTCCGGCAGACCAGCGAAATATTCTTTGGTAGTCTGGGGAAATATCTAATTCAGAACTTGTGACCATATCTAATAACTCATTAAATGAGATATCTAAGCTTTGTGTATGCACATTTTTAAGATTCTCATCAATTTCACTAATAAGAGCAGGAACGGTATTATCACTCATTGTATATTTCCAATATTTTTAAAGATTAAAACTGATTCAGAGATTTGTTTTTTAGAGATGTAGCGATTTGATTTTGAATTAATATATGACATGTTTGTTTTAGTTTCAAAATGATCTTCTCTAATTAAGTCTAGCCCGCAATTTTTAGACATTTCACTAAGAGTTTTAGCGAGATCGTTATTAATCTCTTTATAAAAAGAATTTTGAACTACAGATATAAACAACCCATTTAATTTTAATATTCGTGATATTTGTTCAATTGACTTATAAATATCATCGAAATATTGCAAATGATTTTTATAATAATAGGTTGAAGACGCTATTGATGTATGATCTTGGACATTCCTTAGGAAAGTATTACAAGTTTCGCCCCATAAAGGGTTCGGGGTCATAATTTTCTTTTTTACAGTAGAGGTTCCTATTAATTTTTCTCTTAATGATCGAATGTCCGTAACACGTATAGTTGCAAGTTCGATAGATGTAGCAATAGCGTAATCTATACGGGTGCAGTATGGAGGTGAAGTTAGTATAATATCTACGCTTTGATTGGTTTGTGACAGAGATGTGGAGCTATTTAAATGGAAATTTACGTTTGCATCTGTGTTGAGGGAATCGTTAAAGACATGTGATTTAACTGTATCGTCAAGAAGGCTAAAAAAAGTATTTTTTATATAGCTATAACTTACTTCTAACTTTTCTTCTTCATTTTTTGGTTTTTTTACCCATGTTGGGTTAGATGGAATAAAAGCTTTTAATAAAGTTTTGATAGTTTTAAATAAAACTACATATACAAAAGCACCAATTGTACTTAATTTATTTAATGAACTGTTTTCTGTTAAAGATGAATATGAGTTAAAAGAAATAAAGTTTTTATTTATTGAATTCTCGATTTTTCTTATTAATGTACAACTTTTTTCTGAAAACCAGGTTTTAAGAGGGTCGCTTTCGTAAGGTATATGGTTTTTATCTCTACTGGAATTATGAAAAATAGTATTACATATAGCATCTAAGCTGCTTAAGTCTAAGATATTAATTAATCTAGCTTTTGCGATAATTAGCATTACAGGATTTAGGTCATTACCAATTGCATTTTGACCTAATTTATACGCTGAAAATGTTGTAGTGCCACTGCCATTCCAAGGATCAAAAATTGTTGATTGTTTATTTTTATAGGTCAACTGTTCCAGTAAATTTAATGTAAATTCTTCTGAAAACCCAGCATAGTAAGAAAATAAGGCTGAGTTAGACTGCTTGCCTTTTTTCATTGGCTTTAATTTGGGGTTTAAAATCTCCAAAGTATCTACATCAAAACCCATAAAACGCACCACATTCCACCTTATACAATTTACATTATATTACAGAACCAAATCCTCTCACAAAAATAAAATTTAGTTTCTTTAACTTCAGCATCTCAACTACACAAAAAGTTGAATTCGTTTAAATTTTTTATTCATATCAATTTGGCTTTTATAGAATTTATCTTTATCAATGGCTTCAATAAAATCGTTAAAGGTACTGGCTTCAAGAAGTCTATAAATAAATCTCTCACCAGTCCTAAGAACCACGGTCAACAAAAAGTGCTGATAAAGCACGTAGCTGATATTGCGAGAATTTACTTCAATTCTTTGCATGTTTATCCAGCACGCCAGAACTGGCGACCCATTACACGGAAATTCAATCCATTCTGTTCTGAGACTTCTCTATCGCGATACTTAGGATTAAGGCTATGAAGGCTTAATTTTCCTCCCTCCTCCTTAAATATTTGCTTAATCATTCCTTCACCTTCGAAATAAACTGCATATATACCGCCGTCCACAATTTCTGTTTGAGAAATATCAATACCGACTAAATCACCATCATGGATAAAGTCAGCCATGCTATCGCCTTTAGCTTTGATTATTCGCATGCAGCTAGGGTCAACGTATTTTTTCTGAAAGAATGAAGGGGGGAATGGGAATTTCCCGTTTATCACATCAAAATGGAATTCTATAGATTCACCCGTACCACAAGAAAAATTAGCTTCCACAACATCAATCCAAATAAATCCATTTTCAGTTTCATATTCAACAACAGTTGGTTTGTGTACATCATTTGCATCGAAAGATGCTTCCTCTTTTTTATCAAGACCATGTTTATCCATAAAGTCTTGCATATTGAAATTACTTAGAGGTTTTTCTTGATTTCCTGTCAATAGCCAGTTTTGAGATGTTTTCAAAACAGTTGCAAGTGAAGGTAGGAACTCAGCCTTAGGAATATTTGTTCCTGCAACCCATTTTGATACAGCCCCTTTTGTCGCACCTGTTGCTTCAACAATATCTACTTGGCGAACATTCATTTCTTTCATTCTTTTAATTATTCGATCGCTAATAGTGTCCATAAAACAAATCCTCTTTTAATGTTTCCTATAGTAAACATGCATGTTGATTAACGGAGAAACTTATGGTTTACTAACGGAAACTATTAGTTTATTAGAGTAAACCATGACTGTTGATGATTTAAAAAATCACTATGGTGTCAAATCTGATGCTGAACTGGCTAGAAAGCTAAAACATACACGAGGAGCTATATGTAAATGGCGACATCGTGGAATTCCCTTGGACACACAAGCACGTCTTCAGATTTTAACCAATGGTGAAGTAAAGGCGAACATGGCTGTGCTTATTGCATAACCAATTATTACTTAGTCGAAGCCTTATAGAAACGTGAAAAAAATCAAGGATTTCACAAATGCAAGAAATAACACTAAGCCGTGAAGCTCAAACGGCAATTTTTAAAATGATTAACCAGACGCAGGGGATTTCGCCAAAGGAAATTGCTCAGGTTACTGGTGATTCGCATAACACAATTTGCAACTACGGCAACGTAGGGATGCCGAACCATTTACCGAGCTTAAAGAAGCTTGAAACCATCATGTTGTATACGCAGAACCCTGAAATCTTAAAGGTGTGGGCGCATCAGATGGGATATGCATTAGTGCCAGTGGATTGCGATGCCAGCAAACATCATGAGCTTTCGATCTTTGAAGCAATGATGCAGCACAACATTAAAAGCGGAAAGGCAAACCGAGTTGTGTATGAGGCTTATGAGGATGGGGTGATTACACCAGCGGAATATGAAGAGATTCACCAAATTACCCAGGGCTTGATCGAGTTGATTACCGCCGTGGATCAGGCAGCACTTAAGCAAATGCAGAAGTACACGGCAAATGCTCAAAAAGAAAAAGCCTGATTTCGTGGATCAGGCTTTTCCAATATTCAACACTTGCGGAGTGAATATATGCAAACAAACTTAGCACATCTATTAATCAAAAAAAAGCCTGAGAGTGAGCCCAGACTTTTAGTTCAAAAACATTCTAGTGGAATTGAACATGTATCCGAATCTAGCACACCGAACGGGCAAAAAAAAGCCCGAGAGTTGAGATCGGGCTTTAGTATTCAATTCAGAGGGTACACTTTCATGAACGACGCGAATGTATCACAACAAGTATTTGAAGACAATACAGATTTCCTAATTGGGGATGTCGTTGTTTTAAAGAATCCAAATTCAGATCCACAACTCCTAACAATCTCAGCATTTCAGCCAAGCCAGTACTACTGGATCGAAGGTGGTGAACTGGTACATCAAGATGATGTTCGTACTGCCACTACAGCAGAACTACAAGCCAAACGCCGTTTATCAGAGGCTGAACAAGCCTTAGCGGAGGTTCCATGATTACAAATAAGGCCGTTCAAAAGAAGCCTGAGCATAAGCAGATGATGCAGCTTCAATCATGGTACGAGCCAGCGCTTCGCACATTAGATGGATTGCTGGAGATACGTAGGGCGAATCTACGCAAAATCAAAGGTGATGAAAAGAATGCTGCCGTCACCCGTGACGAGTTTATGGAAACGCTGATCAATGAACATCATGTTTCAGTTTGGTATGCAGGTGAAATTATTTCAAGCCTACATCGAGCAGGTCATATTTTTATGTTTGGCCGCTTTATTAAAAATATCGAAAAAGGGGATGCTGCATGAGTTTATTCAGCACTGGCCATGATGTCGTGGATCAGGTTGGTAGTGTTCACCTTGAGGGTAACATCTTACCAACCAGTTGGTTTAGTACCTTCGTTTTAGAGAGTGGAAAACCCGATTTAAACGCTATCGTTGTGCTTTCAGAAATCGTTTATTGGCATCGACCTACAGTGGTGCGTGATGAATATTCTGGCCAAGTTGTGCGCGTTAAAAAGAAGTTTAAATCTGATCTTTTGCAGCGTTCTTACCAGAGTTTTTCTGATCAATATGGCTTCTCAAAACAGCAAGTCAAAGAGGCTTTTGATCGTCTTGAGAAGTGTGGAGTGCTAAAACGTCATTTTCGCACAATCGAAGCTAACAATCAGAAATACAACAATGTTTTGTTTATTGAGCTCATTATACCTGTGCTTTTTGAAATGACCACCCTCCCACTTTCAAAAGGGGGAGGCTCCCCATTTGAAAAGGCAGACCCTCCCCATTTCAAAAAGGGGACAAATACAGAGACTACTACAGAGATTACTACAGATATAAACACACAACAGGAATCGCCTAAAAATTCGGCTCCAGATAATTCATGGAAACCTGATCAAAATTTCCTAAGCACAATTTTACTTCAAACAAAATTCAGTCATCGGGTAAATGAAATTTTAACCATGCCTGATTTCCAATTTCACTTGGGTAGTTTCAATGCGCACTGGGAAAACAAAATCCATCTTACCGAAAACCAAAAAACGAGAAAGTTCGCAGCTTGGTTGGTGCAGGAATTTGAGAAACAAGTGACCAAGGCTGAGCGCGAGGCAAAAAAACCAACACGCAAACAATCTTCTGAAAAACCAAACAACCGCAATGTGAACGATCCTTGGGGTGAAGTTCAGAACTATGAACCAGCAACAGGTGATGTGGATACAAGGGGGCTCCTATGAACGCAATCGCACCGCTTAGTTTTGATATTCAGCAATCAACAGAGTTTTGCCAGCTGCACCAGGCACAAATGGTTTCTTTCCGTGGTAAATCGTTCTGTAAGCAATGTTCAACGGAAGCGCTTAACAAGGCTCAAGCAGAACATCACAACGCCGTGAATGCGATGGTTCGTGAAAAACACTTCCAAGGCGCAAAACTTCCAACCCGTCATGCGAACAGTGGGTTCAAAGAATACTTGGTAGCGAATAGCGGTCAGCAAAATGCAAAAACTCAATGCGTCACATTTGTGAAAGATTTCACGAAGGGGATCAAGCGCAACTTAATCATGATTGGTCGCACCGGTACTGGGAAAACACACTTAGCTTGCGCCGTGGCTCGAAACATCCTTGAGACCCAAAAGTATGCCCGCTATGTGACTTCTGAAGACATGGCGAATGAAATTGCGAATGCATGGACCAAAGCTGATGACAGTGAGGTAAACGCAGTTCATCGCTTCACTGAATACGATCTATTGATTCTTGATGAATATGGATTGCATGACCGCCATGAAAACCGTCTCCAGCTGGTGCACAAAGTTCTTTACTCACGTTATGACGCTGGCAAGCCAACCATGTTGATTTCAAACATGACAGCACATGAATTGGAACAAGACCTTGGTGATCGTCTCTGGTCTCGTTTTCAGCATGATGGTTTGGATGTGGTTGAGTGTAATTGGGCAGATGAGCGTGTTGGAGGTGGGGTGTGAAGGATCAACATGACAGCCTTGCGATTGATTGGCTTAAGCAAAACAAAAATAGAGGTGGTTTAAATGAGTTGGCTCTTTTCGCAGGCGCTGGTGGTGGAATACTCGGATCGCATCTTATGGGATGGAATACAGTCTGCGCAGTTGAGCGTGATGCCTACGCAGCACAAGTTTTGGCGCAACGACAAAACGATGGAATTCTCCCGCCTTTCCCAATTTGGTCTGACGTGTGCAGTTTTGACGGAAGGCCTTGGCGAGGAATTATTGATGTTATATCTGGCGGATTTCCATGCCAAGACATCAGCTCTGCAGGTAAAGGCGCAGGCATTAATGGGGAGCGCTCCGGCCTTTGGTCAGAAATGGCACGAATTATTGGTGAAGTACGACCTCTATACGTGTTCGTGGAAAACTCACCAATGCTTGTTTCCAGAGGACTTGCCCGAGTCATTAGTGACCTTGCCAAAATGGGGTATGACACTCAATGGGCGCGTTTTTCAGCATCCAATTTTGGAGCGCCCCATCAGCGTGATCGAATCTGGATTGTTGCCCACACCAAGAGCATCAGACTCAACACGAAAGGATTGCCCTTCGGAGAGAAGGCGAAAAAGCCCCAGCCTGGTGTCGATAGTAAAAACATGGCCCACACCTCAGGCATCGGATTGTCGAGATCGAGGCAATCTTGGTTCTCCTGTGATCCAGCGGAGGATCACGAAGGGCAAGCAGATCGGGCTTTCTATGAGCGTGTCGGACACATCTGGGGCATTGAATCCAGATTGGGTCGAGTGGCTAATGGGGTGGCCAATCGGGTGGACAGACTTAAAGCCATTGGAAATGGACAGGTTCCAGTCGTGGCGAAAGGCGCATTTGAATACTTAGGTGGTGCCGCATGAACGAAATCCTTCAACAAAGAATTGAGTCGGTACAAGCTGGCAAAAACATAACTCATGCTCAGATTGAGGCTAAACGCAGTCTACGTGAGCAGCTTGATAGCGACCTTGAGGCTTTCTTAAAAAATGGTGGAGCTGTTGAGTAATTACCTCAAGGCTTTTCGGGTGAATGCAGCAAAGGGTGGAATGGCTCAAAACCAAAATCTCAAAAGACTATGCGTGAAGTGATGGCGAGTGCTGTATCAGAAACTCATAAGAAGCGTGCTCGACAAAAGGAGGATCAGGCAACGCTTGCAGAGATTAAAGCTTTGGATCGGTGGTGCAAAGAACGTAAGGGCCGTGGTGGTGATCTATGTCGAGAGTTGAAAGTAGCTCATTCATTCATATCGCAAATAACCCAACAAAATAGACCATGCTCAAAAGAGCGTTATGAGCAAATTAAGTTGGCAATGAAAGCGATCGAACAACGGGAGAGAGTGGCATGAACTTAATCGAAAAATTGGGATTGCCTATGGCTGAGGCGATAGCTTCATGCTTACTAACAACAGCTAAGAGCCCTGAATATTTTTGCTTGGATCCGAAACAGTATTTCTGTGTGGTGGATGGGGTGGTTTGTTTTTATCACGATAAGGAGCAGCAATTTTTGGAATACAAGTCATTAGCTGAATGTGATTTTGAATATGTATCTATTGCAGACCTCCGCGCAGCCATCGCTGACCACGACCGCACCGACCATTGCAGTGACATCAAAAACCATATCAGCCCAAATACGAAGGTGATTGAGCATGAGTGAATTACAAGATTTGTTTGAGCAAAGCAATCCTATCCCTAAAGGCATTACTCGCTGTGGTGACCATTACGCCCAAACGGAATACATGTTGATTGATCCTTATGCAAGTAATTATGCAGCAAGGTTTAAGGGGTTTATGGAGGGTGTTAAGCACCAACAAACCATCATCGACAACCTAAAAGCCCAACTCAACAACATGGAGGCTTGTTATATCGAGAAGAAGAAGCAGGTTGAGGACCAGCAGAAACGGATTGATGCTGGACTTGAAAAGATTCGTCAGTTTGGAAAAGAGGGGTGTTTATTTCTGGAATGGCTGACTTGGGCAGAAAAAGCCCTGCGAGGTGCTAATGACTAATCTCCGTATCACCGCAGCACAGGCACGAAAAGCTGGTATTGGCCCTCGATTTGGCGTAACAGCCAAGTCGGGGAAAAAGAAATCCAATCCAGATCCTATGCCAAAGGTTCCGGCCCATCTGGTCGAGGGAAAAGGATTTGGTGTGATGAATGATGAATTGCTCTGGTGTGAAGTTTTAATCACACCTCCTTCGGTGAATCACTACTGGATACGTGGGGCGAACAAGACCAATCGACTAAGTAAGCGTGCAATCCACTTTATTGACGTTATGAAGCGTTTTATTGAGCCGGCAGGGTATCAGGGCAGAGTTCGAGTAAAGATCGAATACGCGCCACCTGACGCGAAAATACGTGACATCGACAACATCGTGAAGCCTTGCTTTGATGCTTTATCGAAAGGTGGATTGATTTTGGATGATTCTCAGGTGGATGAATTGCTTGTGAAGCGGTTGCCATCAGAAAAAGGCGGGAAGTTGATTATTCAAGTTGAAAAGTTAAGGGTTTGAGGGTGGATGGGATGGCTTTAGTAAAAATTTGGGATAAAGAAATTAAAGGGAAATTGTGGGCTGTTGGTGATATTCACGGCTGCTACAACTTGCTTATGACTCGACTTAAAGAAATTAGCTTCGACTTTGAAAATGATTTGTTGGTTGCAGTAGGTGATCTGGTGGATCGAGGAACACAAAACATCCAGTGCATCGAATTGCTGTCTAAGCCATGGTTTACGTCAGTGCGCGGCAATCATGAGGATTTATGTATTGGTGGACTGCACAATGAATCCTATAAGCGCTGTCATGTGGCGAATGGTGGTGAGTGGTTTTACATGCTGGATGGGCAGGCGATGTACAACATTGCGAAAACCTTCGCCGAGTTGCCAGTGGTTTTGGAAATCAGTCACAACGGTAAAAAGTTTGGTTTTGTTCATGGGCATATTGAGCAGAACAATTGGGATGAATTTAAAGAGACTTTCACTCAAGAACCAAGAGCATCTCGAGATCCATCTGAATTAGCCATGTGGGGTCGTGAGCGTCTTAATGATGAGAATCAGCAATACACCCATGTGTTAGGCATTGATGCGGTAATCATGGGGCATACGGTCACTCAAAAGCCATGCAAGCGCGATAACTGCTACTGGATTGATACTGGTGCGGTTCACTGGGGAACAATGACTATTTTAGATTTGAGTTTGATTTGAGGGGGATAGGGATGAATGCAGTTATGGCAGATAAATTTGAACAATTTGAATGGTTGACTCATGGCATTACTGCGAAGTCACCAAATTTTGAGCCACAAGCTCATGGCACTGGAGAGAAGCCTTTGAACTACGAAGATCGTTTAGGTGCCATTGCTACAATGGATACGCAACTGGCGAAGTCGGTTACAGCGCTTATTGTATTTGATGGGAAGTGTGAAAGCGATTATGAGTATGTGCGTAATCATCTAGTTAAGATCATGTTGGTGAATGCTAAGGATGATAAAAAGCGCGAGCCTGAGCATATCACCATGAATCACTTGGCATACTTGATTGCACGTATGGTAATTGATTTCTCATTAAACCCCGAGTTGGAGGGGAATTTTACAGCGCAAGGACGTTTGTACTATGCGGGGATTAATACCATGCAAATGAATGTTGATAATTATCGGATGACATGGAAGCAATACGAAAAGCTAATGGTCATGGCGATCGAGTCAGCAATTAATGAAGCATCAAAATCAATAGAGTTGTATAAGAAAAATACTTACAAAGAATTAAAGGCATAGGTATTTCGTTTTTGCGAAGACTAAGCTATAGTTTCACTATACTGGTCGTATTACGGTTTATCCGAGACCAAGCTTTAAAAGCTCATCAAACGATGGGCTTTTTTTGACATAGTTTATTCATGAAAATAAGCAATAATGAATTTTTGTTTTGAGCTTTAACTGAAATGGCAATTCTAACTGTCAAGAAATTAGATGATACTCTTAGTGAATTAGTAGTTAACGGCAAAAAACCTGAAAAGATTTTGTTGGGTTATAAAGCGTATGGCGAGCTAATGAATGATCGTAGCTTTTTTGAGGAAGTAGCAGGGTCGGCAATGGATCCAAACAAACGAAAATATAAAAATATTAAAATTAAGGTTACCCAAGACGAATACCAGTTTGAAGTGAAGTGTTCAAAAGAATAGGTTTAAGCATCAAGGAAAGCTCGCCAAATGGTGGGCTTTTTTTTATTCCTAAATAATTTGGAATAAAATGTGAATGAGATCTCAATATAAACCAAGTATATTAGTGGTATTAAGTTCTCCATGATAGTTAATATCAGTTTATACCTGCACCTTCCCCAAGTTGCAGGTTTTTTTTGCTTCATTTTTTATTCGATTAATGATTTAATTATTTTGTTGTAAATAAAAACAACGATTCCTTGTATCAGCGCAAATGACCAAGGGGAAAAGCCTTACAGAGATGTAGGGCTTTTTTATTGCTGTATACAAATTGCATGGGCTTTGATGGGCTTTTTAAACAACTAAGATGGTATAGTGACGCTCTCTTTTAAGTGCTCCTTTATATGCCTGAAATCTATAAATACATTTACACTCAGTTTAGTGTATTCGGTTCATTACCAACACATAAAGTTCTTATAAATATTACACATAACAAGACCAAATTAATTTTCGCTGATAATACTTTTGTTTATGGGGCTGTTTCTGATTGGGCATTAGGTCTATCCGGGCTTGATTCGAGAAAATCAATATGGTCAGAAGAACCCAAGTTGTTTTTAGAGGGTGAAAAGAGAAGATTGAGCCTCTATCGAGCATCTCATCCAGCATTTATAACTGAAGCAATTTTAGGGTAGGCTTAAGATATTTTGAATTTCGTTAATACTATAAGTGCTTATATTTCAAATAAAGTTTGCTTTGTGGTTGCTTAGGGCGTATAAAGCTAACTCGTTGATGCGGGATGGAGCAGTCTGGTAGCTCGTCGGGCTCATAACCCGAAGGTCGTTGGTTCAAATCCAGCTCCCGCTACCAACGAAAAAAGATTCAAAGTTTATAGCCTAGTCCCCGTGGATTAGGCTTTTTTTATGGCGGCTTGACTTTATTCGTAGTGGTTTAAATTTTAATGCCGCCACCCAGATATTTACATACATCGAAGCCCTGTCAAATAATCGGGCTTTTTTGTTGCCTGAAATATGGCAATCATATCCTGTGAGTGTGCCAGCTTGCAGTACATGCCTTGAGTAAATGCCTAGATCATTTAGGCAATTCCAGCTAGGGCTTGGCAACCCGACCTTAAAGAGAACGAAAGCAAGTGAAATTGACCGTGCATGTAAGGTTGATGTGATTGTGAGTAGCGGTAGTTCAGTTGCCGAGCTGATTAATATCGAATTATAGGCAAGGGTGTGGCAGATCACCACATCCTTTTTTTATTGCCCTGAGAAATATTAGTGTAATCACACCAAGTTAAAATGGTTGATCATTGCTTGATTAGCTAGGAAGGGATCTTGTTTAGTTCGACGTTCGACAAAATTACTGACATTATTTTGGAAATAAATATCATAAATTTATGTTTTATAAGTAAAAGTAACTGACATTTCTTGCGACATGATTGCTTGATTGTCCAGGAGTAAAATCATGCTTAGATTACTGATGTGCTTATTCGGCCTGCATGGTGCGACTGAGATCGACTACACGGTTGATGATGAAGAAATCAAAGTGTGTCGGGATTGCTTGAAAGAAATTAAGTGATATTTAAGAAATTGAGTGATTTATTCATCATAGTGAAACAATGGGATTATATTCTGTGAAAAATAAAGATGAATTAAAGAATTAGTAATAAAGCGCAAATTTAACCCGCTTACTTTGGGAGAGGTAAGCGGGTTTTTTATTGAGTAATTTACATTTCCTTTTTGCCGAACGGATTACGGCACATAAAACCCTGCTCAATATGCATTATTGGCGGGGTTTTTATTTTCTTATTGGGTAGTGTTATGACAGACAAAGTACAAGCGAAAAAAGATTTGCAGTTCTGTTGTGATGAACTGAGTAAATATCAGAATTTGAGTCGTTCAGGCTTAAGGCATAGTGAGTTGATTGCTATTGATAGTGTGATGATTCGGTTGAAGGATCGGATTAAGAATTTGCGATTTGCGCTTGAAATTTAAGCGCTCATCCATATATATCCAAGATAAATAATAAATTATCGTGAGGGTGTGTATGGAGTGGTTAAAAGAAAAGCTGTGGCAATTAAACGATGTATTTGATGAGTACCCCAGAGTATTTTGGTGCATTGTGTTTTACATAGTATTAGCACTTATAGCTATTTTTAGCTACTTTCCAATTTTGAACGGTTTCGCTAACCTTAATATTTTAGGGACGCGTCCGCTATTTCAGGTAATTGTTGAAAACTTTAGTTGGTTGCGTTGGGGGGTAGTTGTCTCGCCGATACTAATCTTATTGTTAGGATGGTGCCACGCAGACGAGCTTCACGCTAAGTTAGTGCAAAGAAAGTATCGTTACTAGGGGAGATCTTAAAGTACTTGAGTACAGTGCATCGATGTTTGCGTAGTTATATGAGTGTATGAATGTATGCTTATGTAAAAAAGTTAAATTACTTCATCGAAACCGTCATCGCTTGTAACGCACGGTGTGACGTAGTTTCATACGAACCGCTACCTTAAAAACTGCAAGTATCGTAGTTACGCCGTATTGACGTACGTGTAAATAGTCAATATATTTGTGGATAACCCTAATGTCGTTTGATAGTTAGGGTATTTTTATCTAAGGAGTTTCCTTATGAATTTCTCATTTAGGTTTAACAGCACAAAACAAAAAGATCATTTTGATAATTCTGCAAAGGCTATATCAGAAGCTGTTGAATCTTATAAAAAAGCTATGCAGGAAAGTGTTACTCAGTATAATGATCATAGAAAAAAAGCTGAGGAGCAAATAGACCGTGGCGCAAGACTTACAAAACATAGAATCAATCTTTGATTTTTTTTATTTAGATAATCCTAAAATTAAATCTTTTTATGCTCAACTTAATGGATTGGGTGCGCTCAACTCCTTGAAAAGTACAAGTCAAATTGGTGATACGAGAAAAATGGAGGCTACCGTTGGTATTCCAACTGTAACTGGTGGCAAAATGGCGAATGATCATACTGTAAATACTACCTCAGAGCATTTGTATGATGGTATGCCTACCATGCCGAGAGAAATGATTAATCGTCTAGATGAGCTCGGCTTCATAAGCAGAGAGCTGAATCAGGATATGTTGGGTAGTTTAGTTCTATTAAGTGGCAAACTGGGAGTTATTGATATTGGTGTATCTAAAGAACTACTTGAGCCAGCATTAAATTTACACATCAAGGATTTAGAGCAAGATAATAAAACCAAAAAAGAGGCTGCTGAACTAAAAAAAAATAAAGCAGATATAGTGACTTTCTGCAAAGCCATACCTTTTGGTCTAGAAGCAAAAGTATTGGTGAAAAATGGTGAAACAGGTCCTGATGGTGTAGATATCGCTGATGAAGTTTGGATGACATTAAATAGGGATGAAATGGTAGGCAGCCCCCATGATATTAATTTTAAGCATGGCGAGTATTTGGCTGGAGAATGGTATGTTTTAGGAGTATTGGATGCCCTTCCTTATGATGGATTTACTTTTAATAGTAATCAAAATGAATTCAGAGAGGGTATAGGTATGCTAATAAAATTAATGAAGGAATTTGTAGGTAGACCTGAAACTGCATATGGAATAACCCCAATAGCAATTTTTAGAGTCTTAAAACCAAAAAATTGATATATTCAAAAAATTAAGCCACCTTCGGGTGGTTTTTTAATGGGCGAAATATATGAAAAGGCCACAACCACCAGAACAACTTCTAAATACCGACCTTTTAGATAATGTTGATTTTGAGCCAGCAAAAGAGCTTGAAGAGTGGATTATCGATACTTTCATTTCCAGTGATGGAAAGCTCTACAACCCTGATCATGCACATATATCGCCGTGGTCTAGCACCTTATTTAAAGTTTTATGGGCATCTTCTGCATTCATCAAAGCTGACAGAGTTGTATTGGGTCAAACTGAGAAGTTTTCGCCTATGGCGGGTGGCTGGAGAAAGTTACGACAAGAAAAACAAATGATTGATTGGTTTGGCTGTGTGCCTGATTTCGTTATCACCATCGATGCAAAGTTTGCCTCACAGGCAAGTGATATAGAATTTTGTGCATTGATCGAGCACGAGTTGTATCACTTGGGTGCCAAGCGGGACGAAGATGGGAATTATCTAATAAGCCCCTCAACAGGTGAATATAAATATTATTTACGACCACATGATGTAGAAGAGTTTCATGGTGTGGTTCAACGCTATGGTGCATCAGATGATGTACAGAAGATGGTAGACCTTGCTAATGATGGGCCAACAATTGGAAAAGCTAAAATTTCACACGCTTGTGGTACCTGTCTTTTAAAATTGGCTTAATTTTTTTTGCCATTTTACTTGGACGTACTTGGACGGATTTAGATAAATGGCAAGACTTAATAAACGGGTGAAACTCTATATAGTTCGGTCATTAGCAACCTATGAGACACCCACTGAAACCGCTAAGGGCGTCCAAGAAGAATTTGGCATTACGGTAACGAAACAACAGTGTGAAGCATACGACCCAACCAAAAAGACAGGGCAGGATTTAAGCGAAGAATTCAAAAAAGAATTTTATCGAATCCGAGAGGATATGAATAAGAACGTTAATTCAATTCCAATTGCAAATATTGCCTATCGCTTAAGACGTCTTCAAAACTTTATCGATCATGATCGCTACAAAGATAACGCCGTTATTGTTCCTGATCTATTGGAGCAAGCTGCAAAAGAAGTGGGTGGACTCTATACCAACCGTAAAGAAATTACTGGAGCAGATGGTGGCCCATTGCAGAGTGAAAACGTTACTCCTGTGACCGCTACTAATGAGCAAATAAGGCAGGCAATAAATGAACTCGAGAGTGAATATTGATCCTGTAAAACTCAAAGCAAAGCGCATGAAGTGTGAGGATGAGCACCTGTTTTTTACACGTGCATTCTTTAAGCCCCGTATGGGATTTAAGTTCTCAGTCAATTGGCACCATGAGTATATGGCTTGGGCGATTGATGAGGTTATTGCTGGGCGGATTGAAAACCTCGTAATTAACGTTCCTCCTGGTTCAGGTAAAACCGAACTGCTGACCAACTTAATCCCGCGAGGTATCGCACGGAACCAGCGTTCAAGATTCTTATATTTATCATTCTCTCAATCGCTTGTTGAGGATGTGTCATCTACAGCACGAAACATCGTTAAATCGGCAGATTTTCAAGGCTTATGGCCAGTGAAGATCTCAACCAATACCGATGCTAAGGCCAGTTGGAAAACGACTGTAGATGGCTATGAAGCAGGGCATGTTTATTCTGCTTCGATGGGTGGTCAGGTTACGGGCCGCCGTGCAGGTACATTGGCTGATAATGGGTTCACAGGTGCAATCATCCTAGACGATCCGCTCAAGCCTGAGGATGCATTTAGTAAGACGGCACGTAACAAGGCTAATCGTAAAATCTTAAACACGGTCAACTCACGTAAGGCTAAGTCATCAACACCAATTATTTTGATCATGCAGCGCTTACACGTTGAGGATCCGACTAACTTTGTGATGACGGGCAACGTGCCTGGTAAATGGCATCAAATCTCTATACCAGCATTGATAGATGACGATTATATCGAGCGTCTGCCTGAGCATATCCGCAAGAAAGTGCCATTAGATGTCGAGCGTGATGAAAAGGGCCGTCAAAGCTATTGGCCACTGAAAGAATCACTGCAGTCACTGCTGCAGTTAGAGAAAGGTGGACAGGACAAAGACGGTGCTACGGTATCGCGTTACACATTCAGCAGCCAGTATCAGCAGGAGCCTAAAAAGCTCGGTGGTGATCTGATCAAGGCTGAGTGGTTTGGTGAATATCACGAATTACCAGATCTATTGTGGCGTGCTGTCTTTGTTGATACGGCCCAAAAGATCAAAGAGCAAAACGACTTTACTGTATTCACACTTGTGGGAATGGGGGTAGATGGGAAGTTGTATGTCATTGATATTTTGCGCGGGAAATGGGAAGCGCCAAAAATGAATGAAATGGCCAAACAGTTTATTGATAAGCATAAAGCTTATGACTGGAGAACCAAGCCTATTCGATACATGAAAGTTGAAGACAAGGCGCATGGTACCCAACTGGTCCAAGGTTGGCAGAAGTATGGCGGTATCCCAATCATTCCCGTACAGCGTGAGAAAGATAAGCTCACACGCTTTATGGACGTTGCACCACATATTGAGAACAACTTTGAAGTCTACCCGGAGAATCAAAATCGATTTGTGATGTTGCCACGTGAAGCCATCTGGAAACAGGAATTTTTAGATGAGTGTGAGGCCTTCACAGCACAGATGACACACGATCATGATGACCAGGTTGATACCTTAATTGATGCCATTGAAGAGGCAGTTCTGATCGCAAATTACAGCCCTCCAGCTGCATAGGTAAATTTATGGCCAAGAAGAAACAAAACAAATCTAAATCTGAAAGTAAGCCTGAATCTGGTGGATTGTTTTTACATGAAGCTGAATTGGCGCTGATTAATTATTTGACCAAGATGCCTGATGGTGATGAAGTACTGCGCAAAGCAGGAATAACCCGTCACCGCCTTAAAGTCATGATGTATGACGATGAAATTTATCAGTGTGTTGAAAAGCGACAGGATAAGCTTGAATCAGCGCCGTGGCGATTGGAGCCAGCCGATACAACTGCAGCTCAGATCCTGAATGATCATTTGCGAGAATGGTGGTCAGATATCGTTCTAGGTGCTCAAAATGCTCGTTGGTATGGTTATTCAGTATTGGAGGCTGTTTATAACGAGAATGCACTCCACGTGAATGGCGATACCATTACTCCGTTTATAGGTCTTGAGTGGATTGGTGAAAAGCCAATGCAGTGGTATGAGCCTAAAAATGACGGCCGTTTAATTTTATTGCGGAACTTCAGTAAGTCTCGGCTTGATGAGGAGTGTAATCAGCATTTCAAGCACTTTTTAACGCGCTGCAAACCTACATACGAAAACCCATATGGAGAGGCTTTACTGAGCCGACTTTATTGGGTTTGGTTCTTTAAGAACAATGGCTTCAAGATGTGGGCCAAGTTCGTAGAGCAGTTTGGTATGCCTATGCTCGTAGGTAAGTCATCAATTGGTAAGAATGATGATATGCGAGATGCATTATTACGTGCTCATGCAAGTCGAGTTTTGGCAGTGAGTGCATCGGATACCATCGAAGTGACTGCATCAGGTGTCAACTCGGGTAATGCAAGCGGGACATACGACACGTTCGACAAGAACTTAGAACGTCGCATTCAAAAGGTTGTCTTAGGGCAAACATTGACCAGTGGGACGGATGGAGCGGGTAGTCGTGCACTAGGCGATGTGCATATGGAAGTGCAAAACAGCAAATATAAAGCTGATATCCGCATGATCCTACCGACCATTCAAGCAATTCTAAATGCTTTGTGTGACTTAAATAGATGGGAACGCCATCGAATCATTATTGGTGAGGAAAAGTCACTAGAAGGCCCTAAGGCAGATCGAGATGTAAAGTTAAAGAATGCCGGTGCAAACTTCACCCCTCAATACTTCCAGCGTGAATATGGTTTGGAGGAAGGTGATATTGCTGAATCTGCTCAGATCCCACCTAAGCAATTTTCGGCATTACCTTATCAAGCATTCAGCTTTAAGGCATCAGTGCAAAAGCCGTCACCTGAGCAGCAAGAGGTGGATGAACTGACCGATGCCCAAGATCAACTTGAGCTATTGACCAATGAGCAGATTAGACAATTGGCAGCTGAGTCTGAGACACCGGAGGCTTTGCTATTCAATTTGTCTCGATTAATACCTGGTGCAACACAGTCGCAATTTACAGCGCATTTGGATCAGGCTTTATATGCCGCCGATGTATTTGGGTACGCAACAGCTGCTAAGGGGAAATAGATGCAACCAGTCACGTTTCTTGAAGCGCTGCAGTATGCGCATAGTAAGAAAGTGGTGCTGCCTGATGAGTTTTATTCAATGGATCTTAAGACACGGCAAATGGCGACTACAGTTAGTTTTCTGTCGAGTCTTGAACAAGCTGAGTCAGTGATTAAGTCACTTAACAAAACCTTAGCATCAGGTGGCACCTTTAACGATTTTCAGAAGCTTGTAGCTGAGTCTGAAATCATTTTACCCAAGCATTATCTAGACAATGTATTTCGGACCAATATCCAAAGCGCATATGGTCATGGACGTTGGCAGCAACAGCAACGGAATAAAGACAAACGTCAGTATCTGATGTATTCGGCTATCAATGACTCACGTGTGCGTCCTGCACATTTGGCATTGAATCGAATTGTATTACCGATTGATCATCCGTTTTGGTTAACACATTACCCTCCATTGGGTTTTCGTTGTCGTTGTACTGTCATCGCACTCACAGAGAAACAGGCGCTTAAATACGGCATTACACCTGATGATAAGTTGCCCGAAGTTGCAGAGGCATTGGATTGGAGCTCACATCCTTTGCAATTTGGAGAGTTTGAGGCATTGGTGGATCAGAAGATTTCTAAGTCATTACTGGATAAGGAGTATCTACTGGAGCAGAAAGAAGCGATCAAAGCTGAATGGACTGCATCTAAAAAGCTCATCAGTCTTTTAGCCCCGATGGATGATAGATCGAGAGATTTATTTAACACGGTGGCTAATACGGTTATTCCACTAGATCCATCCATTAGGCCAAGTGCGATTAAGACTTTCTTGGATTACGTGCAGGGAAATGATGCAGCAATCACGAACTACCTAAATGCGTCTGTGAGCTCGAAAGCGGACGATGTTTTAAAGCAGTGGCTCAGGCAGGACATGCAAGCCTTAAACGCCGTGGCAAGTAATTCTGCTGCAATCGTGACAGGCGGTGTGACCTTGCAGCATGTGGTGGCTTATGAAATTGGACAAACGATTCAATTTAATTCGCCGTTACTGTTAGCTGAGAATGCTTCCGATGTGGTGTTGCAAATTGAGAATGCGAAAGGTCTAGGCATTAATCTAAACGAGTTGAATGCTGGTCTTGGCGTATTAATGCCAATAGGCTTGTCGTGTGAAGTGGTTTCGATTGAAACACTGAATGGCAAGATGATTTACACACTTAAAGCATTGGTGAATTAGATGAAGCTTATTTTAAAAAATGGAATGAGTGTCTTATATAAAAATGGCATGTCATTAACTGGAATGAACATCGGTTCAATTGTCGCGGAATCTAAAGAAGATCGGGCAGAACTTCGAATGCTTTTAACGAGTGCATTAAAAGTAGATGAGCGTGGTTGTCATGCATTAGGTCATGACTTTGGCTCAAATGCTTTGAGTCAAAATCCAGATGTGTCAAATGGAAATGTGGCTTTGGGTATGAAGCCCAATGGGAGTAACTCATTAGCGGATGGCGATACTTCACAAGGCATCCTTAAGCTAGATTATTCTGTCGAAGAGAAGTTACGAATTATCGAAACACTATCAAGCACGATTCAACGGAATGAGCCAATGATATACCCACACACAAAAGAGGCTGAAGGAAAACTTTTAGCCTTAATTCAAAGCATTTAAAACCACCTTAGTAGGTGGTTTTTTTATGGAGCATGAAAATGCCAGAAGAGGACAATAATCCTAATCAGTACTGTTTTCAGCTTGGGCAACTAAGTGTTGATGCAGAACAAGAGGGTAAAAAGAAACGCACATTTTCAGGAACTGCGTATAGCGGTGAGGTCATTACTGATCACTGGTATTGGGATCGAATTATTTTTGATTTGGACTCAATGCAATTGAAAGGTCGTATACCTGCTTTACTCGAACATCGATCAAGCCAACGAGCAGGTGCAATCAATACGCATTCAATTAGTCATCAAACTGGTTTAACGGTTTCAGGTGACTTGATGAGTAATGAATTTGGTACTCAGGTTGCTCAAGACTCCGATGATGGTTTTCCATGGCAAATGTCGGTGCGTATCGACCCCTCAGCCATTGAAGAAATTCAAGCGGGCTCATCAGTCTCGGTAAATGGGAAAAGTCATCAAGGGCCAATCACTGTATTCCGTGGCGGCCGCATCCGTGAAGTGTCTTTTTGTGCCTTGGGTGCAGATGACAATACAAACGCCGTGGCAGCAAGTCACGCACCTAAAAACTTTAATCAACCAGAGGACACAGACGTGACCGAATTAGAAAAGGCGCAAGCCCGTATTCAAGAGCTGGAGACTAAAAACTCTGAGCTTGAAACCCAAAACAAGCAGTTTGCAGCAGCAAAGCGTGAAGCAGAAATTACCGCTTTAGGTAAAGACCTTGGTAAAGAGTTTAGTGCGGAAGATATTACTGAAATGAAAGCGCTAGATGATTCTGCATTTGCATTTTCAGCTAAACAACTTCGTCAATTTTCAGCAGGTACTCAGCCACCAGCTGGTCAACAGCAGCAGCAACAAATTCCATCACACTTTCAGCATTTATTCACTCACCAAGCCACAGGTGGTCAGGGTGGGCAAGGGCAAGGTGGTGGCGATCAAGGTTCAGCACTAGATCAGGCATTTAACCAATTTGCTGCAGCTCAACAAGGAGCAAAAAATTAATGAGCACAATTACTCAAACAATCACCACAACACAACTTGTAGTTGGGGATGGTGTTCGCACAGAAAATGCAAAAGTAAAAACGGGCACAGCGTATAAGCGCGGTGATCTGCTCAAGATTGGAACAAATAACTTAGCGGATCACCCTACAGTCACAGAAGGATCGGTAGGTGATTGGAATGCGATTGCAAATACAGATATGACTGTAGAGCAAGCAACCTACCATGCAGCGAATGGTCTAGAAATGCCGATCTATGTGCAAGGTGCATTTGATATTGCTGTAGTGACTGTAAACGGTACCCCATTAACAGTTGGTCAGTACGATGCTGTGCGTGCACAGGCGTTGGTCAACAAAATCGAACTTCGTAAAGTATCAGGGAATTAATTCATGAGTCAGACATTTACATTTCAAAATGCACCTGTGGAATTGTTGGATGTACCACAGTTGGTACTTCTTACTGATACAACCCAGAAAGTTGATACATGGCTAATGGATCGCTTCTTCCCACAACGTGTTTCGTACACGAAACAAGAAGTGCCAGTTGGTGAATTAAATACAGCTACTCCATTAGCACCATTTGTGACCCCGACGGCTGCAGGTCGACAGATTAAAGTTGGGGAATCAGGCAAAGTGAACTTCGTTAAACCTGCATACTTAAAGCCAATGATGACGGTTATGCCGAGTGAAGTACAAAACACTGCTTTGATTAGTCAATTGCGAAAATTCGGTGTCATTGCAACTGGTTCAAATCGTTTAAGTGACGCTGATCTTCTTTTGATTGACCAAGCACAAAAGGCTGTATATCTGCGTCAGTCTATTGAAAACCGTAAATTGCTGATTGCGCGTGATGTTTTGCTTTATGGCAAGACAACTTTCGCTTCTGCAGACTTTCCAATGTATGAAGTAGATTACGAGCGCAACGCTGCTTGTAATTTCGCTCCATTAATCAAGTGGGGGCAAGCTGGTGCTACACCAGTCAAAGATATTCAATCTATGATTGATTTGTCTGTGGAGCATTCAGGCACATCACCAAGTATGGCTCTGACGACATCGAAGGTGTACAACACCTTGATTAAAGACCCAGAGTTTAAAGAAAAGTTTATTGCACCGTATGCTGGTATTAACGTACCACTCACACCAACATTTGATCAGATTGATAAACCTCAGTTCCGTGGCACTGTTGATAATATTGAATTCTGGACGTATGACGTTAAGCACAGCATTGGTGGTGGTCAATCAGAGCGATTCATTCCTGAAGACTTCTTTGGCTTAATCTCAGATGCGAATGGTTGGATTGCACATTGTGCATTGCAGAACGTAGAAGCGTTTGGCCAAGCTTTAGAATTTTACCTAAGCCAATGGCAGGAAAAGAACCCATCTAGCATTCAAATGCTAGCTGAATCATCACCGCTCGCAGTCCCTAACAACAAGAACGGTCTTGTTGGTGGTCGTGGATTTGTATAAGGAATAAATCATGCCAAAGTACATTGCAAAACAGTCCCTCGGTCACTTCCGACCAGGGCAAGAAGTTAAAGGGCTTGAAGACAAACAACTTCAGGCCCTTTTAGCATCTGGAGCAATTGAAGAAGAAAAAGCTCCAGAACAACCTAAGGCCGATGGTACTGCTGAACATTTAGCTGAACTTGAAAAGGAAAATGCTGAACAAGCAGGAACTATCAAGATCATGACTGAAGAGAAAGCCAAGTGTGATCAGGTAAATGATGGGCTCAGTGCAAAAGTTGCTGATCTTGAAAAGGCTTTAGCTACTTCTGAGGCTGCTTTAAAGAAAGCCACCACCGAAGCCAAGAAAGCTGCAGCTGAAAAGTAAGGTGATCTATGTACGCGACTGAAGCTGATTTAAAAACACGGTTTGGTGCACAGGTGATTGAAGAGCTTAAGTTGGGGCGTGAAGGTGGGGCAGATCCTGTCGATGTTGTGCAAGTCGCATTGCAGGATGCTGAGGAAGAAATTAACGGCTACATCGGTAGCCGTTATTCTTTACCACTTGCAAGCGTACCTTCCAACTTAAAACGTATAGTGTGTGATATCGCACGTTATCGTCTTTACACTGAAGAGCCTCTTGAACATATCACCAAGCTTTATGAGGAAGCAGTCAATTTCTTAAAGCTGGTTGCTACCAATAAAGCACATTTGCAAATTCAAAATGTGGAAACTAACCAGATTGTAGATGACACACCCAAAAACAAACCATCTACAGCACCAATAGGCACGACTTATACAGGTGGTGTTTTTGGTGACGATGTCCTTGGAAAAATGCCGAGCATTAAGTGAGGTGATGGATGCCAGGTGCAGTTATTGAAATCCGCGCTGATGGTGACTCTGCGATCTCTAAGGCTTTAAGTTTGTATGCTGACATTGAAGAGCGTCAGTCCAGACTTTATGAGCGCATGGGTGCAGCCTTGGTGGAGAATATCCGCGAACGCTGGTCTCGTGGAGAGGGTTTATACGGCAAGTGGCCATTATCCGTAAGGGTGATGCGCCAAGGCGGTACCACGCTTCGTGACACATCGCGACTAATGAACTCTATCACCAACAACAACATCAGCAATGGTTTTGAGGTTGGTACAGACGTTGAGTATGGTGCGATCCATCACTTTGGCGGTGAGATCAAACATGAGGCTCGTCAAAGCACGGTTTACTTCCGACAGAACCAAAAGACCGGTGTTGTCGGTAATCGTTTTGTACGTCAAACACGATCTAACTTTGCTCAAGACGTGACCGTTGGTGCTTATACCGTGAAAATGCCTGCACGTGCTTGGTTGGGTTTAACTGTAGATGACGAGCAGGATCTATTAACCATTGTTGAGGATGTTGTGCTAGATGAGTGATGAAAATCTATATGCGGTACGAGATGAGATCGTAGCGCGCCTCGAGCAATTCATGGATGAGTGGGGTGTAAAGAAAATCTATACCCCTAAAAATCTAGGTATGACGACTGAACTGTCCCAAACCACACCCAACATTCAAGTGAATTTCCGCCGTACCAAAAGTGCAGGAGTGGTGAGTAAGGGGGATGCACTTAAGCTGAAGGTGGTCTGGGAAGTGACAGCTTGTTGCAAGCATGCAGCATCTCAGGTGACAGATGGTTCTAAAGCATTCGATATGGCTGGTGATCTAACCATTAAGATCATTAAAAAACTGAGTGGCTGGGAGCCTGAATCCAGTGCTGAACCACTGATTTATATAAATACAGAGGAAGACATTTCTAAAAGCTGTGTCTACTCAACTGTGGTTTTAGAGTCTGAGCTATTCATTCAAACCGAACCTGATTAAGGAACCTTATGAAAATGCAATACAAAGCCTTAAAGCCGATTGGTCCATGGGTGAAAGGTCAAATTGTGGGTGATCTACCACAAGAAAAAATTAAACAGCTTTTAGAAGATGGTGTGATTGAATCAATCAAACCAGACGTAAAAGCAGAAGCCAAACCAAAATCAAAAGAGGTGCCTGCGAATGGCTAAGAAGTACATTTCATTGCGTGGTAAGTTCTCCCTTGCCCCAATTGTTGAAGGCGTTGTTGGTGCCATGCGTGAACTTGGCAACATTCCTGACTTTACGCTTGAAATCACCGCTGACAAGATTGAGCATACCGAGTCAATGTCAGGTGATGATACGACTGATTTGGTGCTATACAACACCACTGCGGTTTCGTTCAGTGGCACACTTGAGCAAGTTGATGCTGATAACCTGGCATATATCCTGTCAGGTAAAAATGTAGCTGTAGCGACCAAAACCGTAGCTGATCTTGATTTAGGTGCAGTCACCAAAGGTCAGAAGATTAAACTGGATGGTTTTAATCTAACTCTACCAACAGTGACTGATGGAGCATCAATACCAGTTCCTATTGAATCAACGAAATATAAGCTAGATGCGGTTTATGGCACGATTGAGTTTCTTGATGATTTGCCAAAAGTTGTGATTGGTTATACCACTGGCGCCGTGACACATACTACGATCGCATCTGATTTCGGTGCTGAATATGCATTGTTCTTTGAAGGCATTGATAAGATCAGCAAAGACAAAGTGTTCTTAGCTTTGCACCGTACAATTAAATCGCCCGATTCGAGCTTTGGCCTAATTCATGAAGAATTTGGTTCATACGAAATCAGTGGTGATGCCTTAGGTGATCTGACCAAAGACAAAGATGGTGCGCTTGGCTTATACGGCTATTACACCCAAATCCCTAAAGCTGCATAAACCCACTACAGGCACTTAAATAAGGATGCATTAGGCATCTTTTTTGTGCCTGTACTTTTTGAGATTTCATCATGAATGATTTTTTTATAGCTTCAAATCGACCTGTCAAAGTTGGCGATCTATTGGTGTACCAGCTGCAGATGCATAACTTTGATGAGTGGTCGGGTGCAGCGCAAGTCATCAAAGACTTTTTGAATAATCATCCAGATGAAACCACACAAATGATCTTTGATACTCATCCATTTGAATCGACGCAATTGATAGCCCATTGTTTGCAACACAGTATTGAGCAGGTCATCGATCTATTCAAGAAACAGGATGAACTCAATGTCCTGTTATTGGATGCTGTCATTAAAGTGAATGACGCATTCTTTTCCGAGCCAAAACCTAAATACCGGGACGATGTAGATCCGCGTAAAAAGAGTAGTTGGTTTGATGTATTTCAGCTTCTCGTATCCAATGGACACTCACATGAAAGCATCATGCAAATGAGCTACGGTTCATTCCGACACTACCTCAAAGCGGCTCAAAAAGCTGAGCGTATGAAGATGCGTAATTTAGCGATTGCAACTCGGGCGCAGAATGCTATCAATAAGAAGTTCAATGAATTCATTAAGAGTCTTGAGAAAGACCAGTAACATTCACATTGTGCTGTGAATTTTAGCAGGTTATGATTTATCCAATTATAACGAGGGGTAAATTCATGAAAAAATTAATAATTACAGCTGCTTTGATGTCTGTTTTTACATTAGCAAATGCGAATTTGGCAGGGGCAAGCATTAACGGTAAACAAGTTCGTAAAGGTCAAAGCTATGGCGAAGTCGTTGCAGCCGCAGGCCAGCCAACGTCTCATTATGACTACGTTAAAAACGTGGGTGGTAAAGACGTTTCAGTACGTGAACTAAACTATGTAGATGGCAGCAAAACTTTTACTGTTGTAATTGAAGATGGCAAAGTTACTACTATTCGTAGTGGGCGTTGAGGTGGGTATGGGTAAGCAAGTTGTTGAGTGTAAAAATTGTAACAATGTGGGAGAGTCAAAACTTAAAGGGAGCACTTTAATCTCATTTGTGTTGTTTTGGTTCTTCGCGATGATACCAGGCATTATTTATATGATTTGGCGTCGGGGTGGGATTGGTGTTTGTAAGTTTTGCTCAAGCGATGCTGTCATCCCTTACAACGGTAGGCGCACCAAGGTTGTTCAGGGTGATGTTTTTCAGCCTAAAGCGATTGCCGATAGCTCAAACGAAGTTAAGCAAATCAATTGCCCAGACTGTCGTGAATTAATTAGGTTTGATGCAAGGAAGTGTAAACATTGCGGAAGTATGGTTGATGAGCAATAGCGCCGGCAGGTTTGCTTATAAAAACTGGTTTAATAGCTCATTTACAGGTGAGGAAATCAACCTTTTATCCAGCATTGGTGTTGAATGCAAGGCTGATCATAACTTTTTTAAGTTTGAAATATTGGATATAGCATTTGACATTAAAAATTATAAACTTAAAAAATACCCGAGTTTATATGAGAAGTTTGTGGATAGGTACATTCAGATTAACCCCAGGTTTCTGCACTCTCAAATAGATCGAGAGTTGCTAAAAGAGGATCATTACTATGCTGCGTGGTTTTTTAATAGACATTGCTTTTTAGAGGATCAAAAAAAAGCAAAAGAAACAGCACTTAATAATAGTGGGTCTAAATTTGATAGAGTATATGTTTTATGGAGTCCTTGTGATGATATGCATTGCCCAAAGGAGTGTTTGCTGCATAAAAATATGATTTATCATGTTCTTGATGAGGAATTTATAGAGCACTCAGTCGATCACTGGATGACAATAAAGCGAGGGTGTCGTTGTTGCTTAATAAGCTTAACTGAATCAAATGTTAGGGATAAGATTTCTAAAGGTCAGTATGTTTTATCTAAAAACCTCAGGGCAAGGTTCAGCCACGAGTTAATGGAAGCGAAGCGGAATATGAAGACTTTTATTCAGGTAGCTTACGATTTAGCTTTTGGTAGATTTCCGTATTACCACTTATATAATCCTGAAAATTTTTATTCAGATAGTGATGCCATCAAGGACTATTGTTTACGAGAGTTGCAAATTATTGTTGAGAGTTTAGATGTGGTAAAGGATACACACCATTTGGATACTGCTCAAAGTAGATTAGACCTAGCGCGCAACAAATTGGAGATAATCAGACAGCAGGCTTTTATTTTTGATAAAACAACATTTGAGGCAATAACCTCAAAGCTTATCGTAGAGTTTAAGAAGGCGCATACCTGTGTTTACACAAACATTTTTAATGTGCATATCAGGAAGAGTGACACTGTTAAAAGGCAGTCAACAAAGGATAAGTATTTAACCAAAGCGAGAGACGTTGTTGAAGCGGGGTTAACCGATCAACTCTCTGATAAGTATGAGTTGAATAAACTACTGAGTCGATTGAATAAAGCACCCTAGGGTGCTTTTTTAATAGAGCTACACTTATAAGAGAGAACCAAACCAACCATTCTTCGGAGTGGTTTTTTTACACCCAAAGAAAAACCCCGGTGTTGGAAGCATCGGGGTTTTGTTTTTCCAGTTCACAGTGCAAGCAAAGAGGAAAAGTATCTATGCCTGAAAGTATAACAGTGATTATTAAATTTGTAGAGGCAATCATGGATAAATATGGTTTCTGGAAAGTAACATTTATCATCATAGTGATGATAATCGCATGGAAGTCCCCTGAATTAGTATCAGCAATCAAATCCTAAGCCGACCCAATACGAGGTCGGTTTTTTAATGCCCGAAATTTGAGGTGTCAATGTCAAAAAATCTAACTTTTAAACTCATCATGGATGGTGACAGCAAAGGTCTTGTCGCTGCTGCAAAGCAATCTGAAACAGTAACCAAGAAAGTTTTTGATAGTATCAAAGCTGAAGCTGATCAGTTGAAGCAGACAAGTGCTGAAACTGCAAAAGCTTTAGAGAATATTGTCCCTGCAAAAAGTAGAGAATTAGCAGATGCTTTAACAAAGTCACTAACTAGCGCAACGCAGACCATTCGTGATGCGGGTGACAATGCTAAAAATATGGCTAAGAATTTTACTGATTCTGGCAATCAATCCGTTAAATCCTTAGCATTCTTAAAATCAGATTTAGAAAGAGCGAAGAGCAGACTTGAGGCCTTTTCAAAAACAAAAGCTACACCTGCAGATATTGAGATTGCACAGAAGCAAGTAGACCAACTTGAGAGAGAAGTTCAACAGGCTGAAACAGCGTTTTTCGAATTTCATAGAGAGGTTGGTAAGGCCAACAATAGTCTGAAAGATACAGACTCAGCAGCACAAACCGCACAGAAAGGATTGAATGGTGCAAAGTATGCGGTAAATACACTTGCTAGTGCTATAGCAGCACTGGGCGTTGGGCTTGGTATTCGTGAATTAAGCCAAGTAGCTGATACCTACACCAACCTTTCTGCAAGAATCAACATTGCAACTAAGGATGGTGGAGACTTTAAGTCAGCAATGGCTGGCGTGCACCAAGTTGCTTTGATGACAAACTCAAGCTTGAGTGCAACAGGTGACTTGTTCACGAGATTAAATGCTGTTGGCAAAGACTTGGGAATGACCCAACAGAATTCCCTTGATTTAACCAAAACCATTAATCAAGCAATTCAAATCAGTGGTGTGTCTGCACAAGCAAGTGAAGCATTTACGCAGCAATTTATCCAGAGCATGCAGCAAGGCACCTTACGTGGAGAAGAATACAACTCCATGATGGAGAATGGTTATGGTGTTGCAGAGGCGTTAGCTAAAGGTTTGGGTGTCACCACTGGTGAACTTAAGAATATGGCTGACAATGGAGAGCTTGGAGCAGAGCGTGTCTATAAAGCCCTATTGAGTCAGAAGGATGCTGTTCAGCAAACCTTTGATCAATTTCCAACAACTATCGGGAATGCGCTTACTAAGATTTCAACACAGTGGCAAATTCTTATTGGTGAGATGGATCAGGCGAATGGATCGAGTGCCAAGGTTGCAAATGCTTTATCTATCATTGCTGATAATCTTGGGATTCTAAAAGTATTCTTTGATGATGTGGCTAATGGAATAGGGTGGTTTCAGGATAAGTTGTCAGAAATTGATCCGTCCACACTTGAGTCGATAAGAAGCACTCTGTCTGCTGTTTATGACACAATTAGAACAGTCATATCCAGTATAGCTGGTATTGCTGAAACAGCATGGAGTGCTTTTACATCCACGCTAGATGCACTATCGCCATTACTCAACGCGATTCTAAATGGAAAAGAGGATGTTGATGGATTAACGACATTATTTAATGTTTTTAAAATAGCATTAGGTATTGTGGCTGATGGTGCGACAGGGTTGAATATTGGGTTGAAATTGCTTTTGTCTGGCATTCAATTTCTATCTGGTGGTCTTTATGCGTTAAGTGCTCAAGCATTAGGTTTTCTAGGATTTGATACGCTTGCGGCTCAAGCTCAAAATGCTTCTGACCGCATGTTTAAGCAAGCTGAGAAAAATATTGCTGATGCAGACAAACTCGCTCTGGAGAGTAAATCGGCGACACGTCAGGCAATTACCGAAATAACCCAAACAGAGGAAGAAGCAAATCGAAAGCGTTTAGCTGATTCAAAAAACACCTTAGACCAGATGCTTGCCAACCAACAAGCCGAAACTAATGGTAAAAAGGCCTCTGAAGCGGAAAAATTAAATGCTGTTACCGCTTATGCAGAAGCTGCCATCAAAGCCAATAATGGTGTAATGGATGGCGTGATGCAGGCTGACCTTATCACCAAGGGTTACATCGTCACTATTGATGAAGCTGGAAAGGTCAGTGTTCAGGCTGGTGTTAGTGCAGCACAGGCAGCAGAAAATGCGAAGGTTAAGGAGGAAGCGCTCAAGGTTGCCAAGGAGAATGTTAAAAAGGCGGACGAAGAATATCTGGCTTATCAGAAACAGGCAGCAATTGAGCGTGCAGCACTTGAACAGCAGATTGAGCAGGCCAAAAGAACTGGCGATTTGAATGCACTCGCATCTGCACAAACCTCGCTTGCTGGGATTGATACAAAAGAGGCTGAACTTGCTAACAACAGGACTACTCGTATTAATGAGCTGAATCAGCTTAATTCTGGAGCTGGACAGGTTGTTGAGGGTGCAGCGGTTCGCGCTCGTAAAGCTGCTACCGCATTAGGTATCGATCTTGATATAGCTTTGGGTCGAGTTTCTGAAAAGTTTGCAGCAGATCAAGTGCATTTGAATAATTACGCAAATGGATTTGATGAGCTAGGTTTAAAGGGTGAGCAGGCAACCAATGCACTTTACACCGGTTGGGAAAAGTGGGTGGCGACTGCCAAATCTCAAGTGGAGCTTGATGCAGCCAAAGCCAAGCTTCAATCCTTTGGCGACCAAGGCAAACTATCCACATCACAAGTTGAGATGGGCTTGCAAGCCATTAAGCGTGCAAGTCAGGAATTGCCTGCTGCTCTAAACCCTGCTGAAGCAGCAATGGAGCGACTTGGAATTAAATCCAAAGAGCAACTGAAATTAGCTGCGGAAAATGCCTTAACTGACCTCGATACCGTAATGAAAAGCGGTGAAGCAACTCAAGAGGGTTTGCAAAAAGCTTATGAAGAAACTGTGCGATTAGCTCAAGCATCTGGTAATGCTCAAGTCATGGCTGCTGCGAATGCCAAGGCCGCTTATTTAGGACTTGAGGTCCAACTAGATGCCACAGGCAAAGCCACAGTTACTAAACTGGGTGAGATCCAGCAAGCCGCTGTTGCTACTCAGCGTACTGTGAGTCAAGTTAGCCAAGCGACTTCACGTGAGCAACCTGAAATAAGCCCTGAACAACAAGCCACCAATGACCACTGGGATGATTTCAAAGCTAAGATGAAAGCGCGTACTGATGAGCTGAATGCGAAATCACAAGCACGCAGCTCAGGTGGTGGTAATGCTTCATTACTGTCGAATAGTGGGGATTCAGCTCAGCAAATTTCCGCCGTGCCTGATGCTCCACTTATTGCGACTAGTCTTGATATTCAACCAATGGAAGGTATGGAGACCAAGCAAAGCGTGGAAATCAAAATTGATATGGGAACGGGTCAAACAGCGACAGTATCAGCAGCACCCGATCAAGCCACAGCTCTTGAGGAAATGATGCGAGAACTTGAAGCAATTAAAGGAAGATCGTAATGCGATTAACACGAAAGTCGACCGGAGAAACCATCCAACTTGAGGATGGTTTTTTTTGGTCTGATGAAAACTGGTCTGAGATTGAGCAGAACCAGGAGTATGCCATTAGTGGTGCCTTGATTATTCAAGAGGGACGCAAACAAGCAGGCCGACCAATCACCTTACAGCCTGCTAATAAATCGAAAGGTTGGATCAAGCTGCGCGATCTGAACACGCTTCGTTTATGGCAAAACCTGCAGGAGCAATTTACGCTTCAGTTTGAATGGCCACATGATCAGCGTGTATTCAATGTGATTTGGAATCATAAAGACGGTGCATTGGAAAGCTCTACTGTTAAAGGCACTCCAGCAACATCACTTGATACTTATTTTAACGTCACTATGCGATTCATTGAGGTAAGCGATGCCAATTGAAACCAAAAATTTAAAGCTCCTTGAGTCTGAACGCATTCGTACAGATGCTGAAGATGGTGGGGGTAAATACTCAGGCCGTGAAATTGTCGATGGTCAAAGCAATAACCTATTCAATGATATTTCTGAGATGGATCGAACCACGGGCCGTACTTCTATCCAAAAGATCTATGCTGCGGTGGATACAGCAGATACCGATGCTTTGATGGGGGCGACAGTATTTATCTCTCAGAATGCGCAAGATCCCAATGTCTCCGCCGTGTTATTCAGTACCGATAGTTGGACGGATGAACGTTCGAGCGCTCAAAACCGAATTGAAAATTACTTGGCCAAGGGTGCGCAGATTGCCGGCACACCGTTGGACACGCATTGGCAAGGCATGAAGTCTTTACAAGTGGCGATGTTTCCTCAGGAGGCAGAGTCATCGATCGGCAAGTCGATTGTGTTGATCTCAAATGAAGGTAAAGCCTTAGAGGTTGAGCAATATTTGCGTATTACGGAGGTGACAACACGAACCGCTTATGTGATGGTCGACGGCAAACAGGTGGAATATAAGATTGCCACTTATGGCCTGAGTGATGCATTAAAAGCCGATTTTGTGGGGCTATCTGCAAAGCAATGGTATAGCGGTGAAAAGAGTACCACCATCATCCGTGACACTATTGTGGCGGATACGGGGAAGTATTATTCCAGTGCGAATTTAAAAGAAGCTGCACAAGTGGGTGACTATTCGGTGGTTGCCGAGGATGTCTATACGCAGTTGGTTCCCTCGGCTCAGACTGAAACCCCCATGGTGAATATCAATGCTGCGGGTGACTCTGTGGCGTTTGTTAAAGCTAAAGATGAGGTTCTGTCCAAGACTTTTAATAATGTCACGATCAATACTGTGTCGAGCCTGTATCTCGGCTCATCCGTCATGCCGAAGTCAGTAGAGTTCACCTTGTTTGGCTCAGTGATTAGCGACGTCGGTGGTGAACTTAAGAATGCTGCAGGTACATCCATTGGTACCATCAATTATCAAAACGGTTCGATTGCTTGGAATGCAAGTGCGGGGACAGGTACCACCAATCTAACAATTAACTTTATGCCTGCAGCAGCAGTAACAGCACCTGTTGAATCTGAGCTGATTTATGTCAATCAGGAGAACATCGGTTTTAACTGGTTACGTAATTTGGTCCCGCTGCCATCACCGGGCAGTTTGCAAGTCTCATACTTGGTGCAGAATCAGGTCTACACGCTTCGAGACAATGGTGCAGGCCAATTACGCGGTGCTGATTCATCCTTCGGATCAGGCAGCATTGATTACGATACCGGCACCATGTCACTCACTACGGGTGAACTTGCAGATGTCGGCAGTGCAATCTTGATGACGTGGAGTAATATGATCACGGCTCAGGAGCGCTCAGGATTAACCATCAATAAAGCCTATGTCGAAATCCCTGTAAATGATTCGATTGTGGCAGGCACCTTAACTGTTGACTGGTTATTGAATGGGGTGGCTAAGTCAGCAACCGATAATGGCCAAGGGCAATTTACAGGTGATGCCACAGGTACTATTGATTATGCGGATGGTGTAGCGAATTTGATGCCGACCTTATTACCCAATGGCGGTACCACGTTTAATGTATCAGGTCAAAAAGGCACTAAATCAGCAATCCAAGTGACTGCGGTACCCACCAGCGGTACGATCTCAATTGAATTGGACAATGGCTCTGCTGCGTTGATCCCTAAGTCTGTGAAAGTGCGTGTACCGGTCAAGTATATGAACTATTTAGGTGAGGTTGAGCTGCGCGATATGCCGATTGATGCCTCTACAGGACGTTTAATCAATGGAGCAGGTCAGCAACAGGGCACGATCAACTATGCGTCGCGCACAATGAGTATCACCCCAAGTACTACACTTGAAGCGATCGAGCGTGAGAAGATTATGCGCCCTTACTATGGAACGCATAATACGTCTCAGGAGGCAATTGCGGCAGGCATGCTGGGGATGACCATTAAGTATGAAAATACCAGTGAGACCCATACTTTAAGCCTGAATGAAGTGGCGACTGCGGTGACAGTGAGTGTCTCGTATCGTGATAGTTCAGCAGCTCAATCATGGTCGGATACCCTCATTGGTTCTATGCTAAAAACGGATTTAACCGAAGGCTTTGCAGAGCAGATTCTTGCAGGTTCGGTTCGCTTTACACTGGCTGATTCAACCTATGTCGATAAACTCGGATCGCTGTATCGTAATCCATCGGTGACCACAGGCGCAGGAACGGTAGCTGGCCAGATCCATTATGGAAATGGCGCGGTAGAGCTATCTGCATGGGATATAGGTGGTGCGAATAATCCGACCTTAGAGACATTGGTGACACAACTGGAGAGTGTGAAAACTAACCAAGTGTCATACCGTGCACCAATGATTCCAATTCGAGCGCAGTCATTAACTTTATCAGCAACCAAGGTGGAAGGTGGTGTGTTGAATATCACCCCAGATGGCTCGGGTACCATTGATACAGCGGAGTGTGATGGTTTCTTTAACTTTGACCAGGGCTATGGCCAGTTTGTTTTTCGGCAAAAGATTGAAGTGACTTCTACTAACCGTGCTGAAATTATGGCGCAGGATTGGTATGTAGCTGAGCTGGAATATACCAAAGACACCAAGCAGTGGATTCACAAGCCCATTATGGTGCTGCCTGAAACCATCAAATACAGCGCAGTCGGTTATAGCTATATTCCGATTGATGCTGAGTTGCTGGGCCTATCTGCAGTCCGTTTGCCGATTGATGGACGAGTCCCGATTTTCCGATCGGGTGAAATTGGGATTGTGAGTGCGAGTAAGTCGCAGGAATTACCTGATTATATTGCTGGCCAAACTTATCCATTGAATGATGCACGGATCTCCTGGTGTGAACTTGAAGATGCCGATGGGATTAAAATTCCATTTGATATGTATGTGGTTGATTATGACTACGGCAAAGTGACTTTAAACGGTGATTTTGCCTTAGGTAATTTAACTGGACCTATCTCAGCCAGGTACCGCTATCAGGACATGGGCTTAGTGCGTGATGTCAAAATCAATGGCCAAGTGACCTTCACCAAGCCTCTGACGCACAACTATGGTCCAGCTCATACGATTGTTGGCTCAGCACTTGTGATTGGTGACATGCAAGCGCGTTATACACGTAAGTTTGTACAGGCGACGTGGGACAGCATTTGGAAGGACGAAGCGGTTGGTGCTGCCATTTCAGCCAACTACAACGACACTCTGTACCCGATTGATGTTACTAACAAGGGCAATATTCAAGAGCGCTGGGCGATTGTATTTACCTCGAATGATGCATTCCGAATCATTGGTGAAAGCTCTGGCCAGATCGGAACGGGAGTGCGTACTGAAGATTGTTCCCCAATTAATCCAGTCACCAATGCCCCTTATTTCAGCATTAAAAAAGAAGGTTGGGGTAATGGCTGGGCGAGTGGCAATGTACTGCGTTTCAACACCATTGCAGCCAATCATCCGATCTGGGTGATTCGTACCGTGAAGCAGTCTGAACCTACGGTGTTGTCTGACTCATTTCAAATCATGCTGCGCGGTGACATTGACCGCGTTGCTTAACTTTTAATTCAAATATGACCGCTTCGGCGGTTTTTTTATGGGTAAAACATAATGGCAATGAAGCAAACACAGACCAAGATGTTTGATTTTGCAGATGTAGGTTTGGACTTTTGTGCTGGCTCAAAAAATCTGTTTCCTGATCGCTTTAAGAAAATGCTGTCACAAGGCTATAACGAACAGACTGTGGCCAGTGTTTCGGTGACTGGTAATCAAGTAACACTGAACTACGGTGTGTCCCATGGTTATGCTGCAGATCGGGTGCTTAAGATCAATTCAGGGCCATTGGCGGAAATAAATGACGGGGAGTTTTGGATTGATGCAGTCACCGCAACTACACTCACTATGACCATTGATGCTGCTCCATCTGCAGTTGCAGGTGGATTTACCACAAAAATTGCTTCGATGGGTTATGCACTAGTTTATGAACAATTAAATATTCAAGTCTATAAATTTAAATCGCTAGATGAATCGGATCTCTTTTTAAGACTGTGTTTTCAAAACCAATCTGCTAGACGTAACTGTATTAGTCCTTGTGTAGGAAAATCATATGATCCTGTAACTGGCATTATCACAGACCCCAATGCGTTAGGAGAAAATAAAGAAATTCTCACGCCGGGAGATGGTTTTAAATGGGATTTGCAACAAGCTGCAAATGCAACCTTTAACAATTACAGCTATACACAAGGTTTTTCAAATTTTGGAAAAGCCCTAACTATTGGCAGTGCATATCATTTTGTGATGCTTACAAGTACAGCAAACACGACAGGATATGGTTGCATAGCTGCTATCTTGCCTACAAATACATTTAACTATAATGCAATCAAATACCCAGTTGTTATTGGAAGTTCATATGGCAACATTACTGGTGCGTCGAATGGAAATATGCTTGCTTCAGCGAAGGCATATTTGGGAGCAGTACAGGTATTATTTCATAGCGTGCCAGTAAACAGCCCCCCATATTCATATATCGATTATCGAAAACAAGCATTAAGCTCATTTCTTCCATCCAACCTAGATTCTTTCAACACAACTACGGCTGAGACAATGTGTGTGTATGCACAAGGTAACGGGCAAATTCTTGGTTGTTTGTATGGTGCCTATAAAGTCAAATTGGGCATAGATATTCCAGCAATGAACTCAAGTCAATCTCCAAGTGAGACAGCAGATATTGATTTAAGTCATAAAATCATATTGCACTATATTAGTGATGCAGGCTCACCTGATTATGCTGTGTTTTATGCGTTTCCTATCGAGGAAATAAAAATTGAGAATTAAAATCTTTAGAATGTTTTTAGGTGGATATACAGCCAACCAACAAAAGTTGGAAGCTATGGGATATGTAGTGGGATCATTTTCAAAGCAGATTATGGTCATACTTAACAATAATCAGGGCTTTGGAGTGGTCAAGGGAACAACAAAAAAGCTCGGTCAAAACTACTCACCTGTGCCTGTATGTTGTTTTAAGCGAAGTACTCGGCAGTTGCTTTGGGAAACAGTTTCAAAGCCAGATGGTACTTATTCGTTTCGGAACATTGCTGTAGGACTGGAGTGCTTTGTGGTGGCCTTTGATCCCAATGGGCAATATAACGCAGTCATCTCAGACAAACTGGTGGCCAAATGATTCAACCCTCACTAAATGCAAGTCTTGCACAACTCCAAGCACTGGCCACATACCTCGATCAAGGAAGCGCAAATGCTTCCTTTATTTTTTATGATGATGCGAAACCTGCTTCGGTCTCAGTGGCTGCCAATAATGCTGCAAAACTGGTGATCCTAACTTTGCCTAAGCCATGCTTAAAGACCATGCATGCTGACCGTATCGAGCTGAATCAAACTGATGCAGCAACGGTAACGAAGGAAGGTGTTGCAACATGGGCACGCTTACTCAATGGTGCTGGTGAAGCTGTTGCTGACTTTACCGTGGGTACGGATATAGAGCTGGCCAATCCTGAACTGGTTTTGGGAAGCACTTTGATGATGAACTCATTGATCCTCAAACCATCTACATAAAAGAGGTGGACATGTGGCGAACTATATTCCACCTGATGCACATCATGTAAATCTTAATTTTAAAGACATTGTAACGGGCTCTACCGATCTTAACTTTGGTGCGGATGAACAAAATCTCGCATCACTAGAAGCCACGATTGATATCACGTTTTGGGCTTTGTTTCAGGCACAGCGTTTAGATTTCAATGCACTTGAATCTGAAATTGATGTCTCATTCCACGCAGAGTTTCATACTGTATCAGGGCAAACAGCACAGCTTGAAGCCACGATCCTTACAGGATTTACCCCTGAGCTGAACGTGGTGGGGATTAATACGTATTGTGCACTTGATGCTGTGATCAACACGTCATTCGATCCGGTGTTTGGTGCCTTATTTGATATTAATCATCAATTGGGTGTTGAGCTGAGATTCAGTGCTGTATTTGAGCGTGCAATCACCCAGCTTGGATCAACAGAAATACCATGGGCGAAACCAGTACTCAGGGTGTCAAATGACACCTTTTTTTACGATCGTGGGTTGGTGATCAACCATGGCAATGATATTGGCTTTCAGCATGGAAGGACTTTGTCTGAATCCATCCATGCAGCGTTTGACCAGGGCGCGAATCTTAGTCGTAACCAAAGTGTGCGCTGGCAAGAAAATCTCAAAATTCGCATTGCACGTGATTTGTATTTTGATGAATCGATCAAGCTTCGATTGAATCGTGAATTCTCCCATCAGGAGATGATACGTAAACGCCGAAATATCTCATTTTCACATGAGGTCGCACACGTCTTTGAAAAGCGCTTTAGCTTTGATTGGGACAAAGGGCTGGAGCTAGTCACACAAGATGAGATCCCTTGGGATAAAGCCAAATCCATTCATTATCGCAAGCATCCGATTGAACCATGGCCAGAACCTGAAATTCCTGAATATGAGGGTACGGGTGATCTAGAGTTTGTTTGCTTGTGTGATGAGCTGGATGTGCACAATGTTGAACTCAACTTCGGTGCAGATGATTGCATCCCTGGCATACCAAATCGTAATTGGTGGTACATATTGAATAGTTTATCTGTGACACGCCAAGACAATGGCGTAGCGATTGAAGTCTATGACGGGAATTACAGTACCGATCGCAGCTGCTGGTGTTGGTCCTATAGTTTGACCGTACCGGCATCTGAGATTGGCAAACTTGAACCGATCAATGGCCAACCTGTGATTTTAAAGATTATCGTGAATGGTATCGAGCATCAAATGTTGCTTGAGAACCGCAGACGTTCTCGTAAGTTCGCCCAAGATACCTACACCTTAATTGGACGCAGTCAAACGGCACTGCTTGCTGCACCGACTGCGCCTTTACGCTCATTCTTACAAGAGAACGATCGAACCTCAGTCCAGTTGTGTCAGGCGGAACTGGATCGTGTGTTTAGCGATACGGTACTGAATTGGCAGTTGATCGATGCACTGGGCTGGGTCGTTGAACGTGAATGCTTAAGCTATTCCAATTTAGCACCGATCGATGCCATCAAGATGGTGGTTGAAAGTGGCGGTGGGTTTATTTATAGCGAAAAGGGCAGCAATACCCTGACGATCAAGCCTATTTACAAAAAGACCTTTTGGGATGTGTTGTCGATCGCTGAATATGATCGCTTGTTGCCTGAGTCCGCGGTGGTAAGTCAGTCCACCGATTATCAAATCTATCCTGATTACAACGGCATCACGCTGACCAATGATCGAAAGGCGTTGGTCGCCCAAGTGAAACGCACTGGAACCAGTGCTGATACCCTACTTCAGCCTGAAAACAATCCAATGTTTAACCATGTCAGCATGGGGGCATATGGTAAAGCCAAACTTGCCAAAGCAGGAATGGTCGAAACCCATACCTATAGCATGCCGATTTCGCCTGAAGTAGGTGAGTGTGTACCAGGAGAAGTGCTGGCTTTTAATGCGGAATGGTGGGGCATTGTAGATAGTGTCAGCGTCTCGTTCAGTCATGCGGTGGTCAATCAGACCGTGAAAGTGGAGCGTGTAAATCGTGAGTAATGCATTACAGCGTTTAATTGATTTGCTTCCTACAGCTGCAGAGTTTGTAGGAACCATTACCAGCGTGGACCATCCCAACTACAAAGTGTTGGTAGTAGGTGGATCAGGCCTAAATCTAGTGACCAGTTCAACGCGCTACAACCTTGGAGCATCCGTATTTGTATCTGATGGTGAGATTAAACGACTCGCGCCATTGGGTGAAGTGATTCAAATCGAAGTTTAAGTTTAGAAAGTATATGGCACCTCCGGGTGCTTTTTTATTACCAAAATTTAGGGGGCACAATGCCAAATGACTACTCATCTGACCCACCAGTAGCGACAGCGGGGCAGTTGCTTGCTATCTCAGACAAGATCAGCGACATATCCAAAAACATGGATAAGTTAGCTGAGATGCCTCAAAAACTTGACCGCATGAATATGCAGTTAGAGCAGCTCAATAAAGAGCATCAGCAGACACGAAATGACTTAACTCAAACTCGCGACAATCTGCAAGAAGATTTGGACCGCGCAAAGTCAAACTTCAAAAGTGAGATTAAGCAGCTCAGAAATGAAGTTGAGCCAAGATTTAAGGAGGTGGATTCACAGATCAGAGTGCTGCATGAAAGCAAAACCAAGATCGACAGCATCACTAACCTTGTACGCTTTGGCGGCATTTTCTTAGCAGGCTTATTCGTTGTCGCTTGGAATACCCAAACGAGCAAAACAGACACGGTAAATACTCAAGCCACAACCAACGCTCAAAGTATTCAGGTTCTTGAAAAACAATCTGATCAGCTTTTGAGAACAGTTGAAGAAATCCGAAACAAACTTTACGAACGAAATGTGAGAGAAAAATGAAATTGATTGATAACTGGAAACAGGCTTGGAAACTCAAGTCAGTACAAGTGGGCGCAATTAGCGCCTTTTTTTACGCCCTGATTTTATTCTCAGAGCAGTTTTTAAATGTCTGGGCAGTGATTCCGCAAGAGTTGAAAAACAAGATTCCTGAAAACGTTGCTGAATGGGTGGGGATTTTCGTTGGTGTAGCTATGGTGCTTGCTCGACTTAAAAAGCAGCCTGAACTGCATGAAGTAAATCAATTTGTCACGGTCACAGCAGGGCACTCTAATAAAGATCCTGGTGCAGTGAATGGAAAATTTAAAGAAGCCGAACTGGCTTCTCAATTCCGTAATGCAGTGGCTTACTATTTACGTGAGGCAGGCATTCAATATAAAACGGATGGGGTCGGTATACTCAATCAGGATTTAAATGCCGCCATCAAACTCATTAAAGGCTCATCTGTAGCTGTTGAATTCCATATGAATGCTGCTACATCAAAGCAAGCGAATGGCATTGAAACCATTGCATTACCGAAAGATAAGAAACTGGCTCAAGATTTATCGAAAGCTGTAGCAGATGTGTTTGGCAGTCGTTTACGTGGTGACAATGGTTGGATTGATCAAAGCCAATCTGCACGAGGAAAGCTCGGATTTATCAGCAATGGCGGTTTAATTGTAGAGCTTGGTTTCATTTCCAATGAAGAAGAATTATTTCAATTCAATGCTCGATATTGGTCGGCTGCTAAGGCTGTGGCTAAAGTTCTAATTGAATATGAAAAGCGCAATTAAGGTTTTATTGCTGTGCCTCCTCCTATCAGGTTGCACAGCGCATTCAATTACGACGAATGTGAATGTGGGGATTTGTGTGAAGGCTCTTTAAGTGAGGGCATCTCGCACCAAAATATAGTCTATTAAAATCTCTTTTATTGAGTGTGTTATTGGAGCAAGATCTTCAGTAAAACTTTCACAATTATCAATAAAAATTTGTGAGATGTTTTGATTTTTAGGGTTTGAATAGAATGTATCTATATAATCTATATGTTTTCTAACACAGTTGTTGTATTCACGAATATGTGGAGTAATTTGGGATAGTTGTGCAAGGTCCTCGAAATATTTTAAGTCAACAGTCATTTCCTGATTAAAGTCAATTAAAGGCCCAAGTGAACCCTTAACTTGGGACATTGTAAAAGTAGCATTTTGACCCAAAAGCCTTCTAACCGTTTGTTGGTATGTTGCTAATAATAAAAATGAGTTGCTAAGCTTCTTAAAAACAGCCTTCGCTTCGTTAGCAAGAATTGTTTTATTGTGTTGCTCCCTCCAGTCATTAAACAGTTGCGTGGCAATATATGCAGCAGCCAAAGTAGCTATACCGCTAAACAATGAGCTAACAATAATCCATGTGTCTTTTATAGAGTCACTAGAATTCTGAAAGTCAAAAATAATCCAAGTAAAGGCAAATAAAAACAATAGAATAATAAAAGTTATCGCCAGAGTTTTTGCAACAAAATTCCTTATATTGATCAACTCCACACCCCACTCAAAACAGCATACTCACTCGTACATCCATCCCAATATTCAAAACAACTATGCCAGATACACCAGCCTAATTTCTTATCCCATGGCTGAGACAACGTCACGCACTGCTCAATATAATACTGTTCCCATGTTTTCATTTTTATTCTTTCCATCCATCAACAATATCCGCCCAATCTTGGAGCATTTGCCTACGATCATCCAACCATTTTGCATGATTGTATGTCGCCCTTGTTTTATTTTCTTCAACATGCGCTAACTGCTTATTGATCCAATCGGGATTATAACCTTTCTCATTTAACAAAGTGGAAGCGGTCGCTCTAAAATCATGTGTAGTAACTTCCGGCAACCCAATAAAAACCAATGCTCTATTTAGTGTTGTTCTCGCCAACATCTCATCATTTTTAAATGGCGCTGAAAAAACGTAAGTCTCATTTTGAGAAATTTCATACTGCTCTTTAAGTAAGGCACACAGCTGATCCGACATCGGAACTAAATGAATATGATTCTTTTTGTTGCTACGCTCCTGTTTGCGTCGTCTCGATGCCTTGGGAAACTCAATCACTTTTTCATTAAAATCCACAAAGGACCATTGCATGCGTCTAATTTCAGATGCACGCAACATAGAATACATCATAGCTAGACAGGCATTTCTGACCGTTGTTGTGCCACCGTACAACTCTAGGCGCGTTCTTAGCTTGATGCGCTCATCTTTCTCTAATGGTCGTGCATGTTCAATTTCAGGAGCCTCTATGGCACTCCTAACAGCGTATGTGGGGTCGTTATCTGCTCTGAGGGTAACAATGGCATATTTCATTACTAGACTGACAAATCTGCGGTTCTGATTGGCTGCTGCTTCACCTGTGCCGTAGTGACTAAGCTTCTTCACCCTAACCATAGTGTCTTTCATAATAGTGAGCACGTCGGAGGAATTGACATCTTTTACAGGCTTATGGCCAATAACTTTATAAATATCCTTTCGCATTGATCGCTTGAACTGTTCTATGTAGTCCTCACTTTTATATTTCATCTGTTCCAAAGCGTATTCTTCAGCTACAGCCTTAAAAGTATTGGTCGTGGCGGTCACAGCCTCAATCTTCTTTTTCTTCTTATCATCTACCGGGTTAATGTCATCCTTTAATAGCGCTTTAGATTCGTCTTTCTTTTTACGCGCTTCAGCAAGTGAAACGATAGGGTATTCACCAAAACTTACAGTTCCCTCTTTGCTATTCAGAGTGTATTTAAAGCGCCATATCTTCTTGCCAGAGGGTCTTACTTCAATGTATAACCTTTCTGCATCAAGCACTCTGTACATTTTTTCTTTAGGCTTTAAAGATTTTATCTTGGTATCTGAGAGCATCAAGTTACCCGTTCAATTAAATAAGTTACCCGCCACAGTACCCGTTTTTTTGACAGATTAGTGCGAACCAATACAGACTAAAATAGATTAAAGAAATAGATAAATAAAGGGGTGTAAAGGATTTTTTAGACTAATGTAGATTCAAGTAGATTATAGTGAATATTTTAATAGCTAATGACGATGGTGTTTTTGCACCAGGTATTCAAGCGCTCGCACATGCTTTACGTCCATTAGGTCGCGTGGTGATTGTAGCACCCGAAAGTGAACGCAGTGGTTTTTCCAGTGCTTTGACTTTAGATCGACCCTTACGCCCAATCGAAATTGCACCCGACATGTGGGCAGTCAATGGAACACCCGCCGACTGTGTCTATTTGTCCATGAATGGCTTATTTGACTTTGAGTTTGATCTGGTTGTTAGTGGCATCAATAGCGGGGCAAACTTGGGTGATGATGTACTCTACTCAGGTACAGTTGGAGCAGCATTTGAAGGGCGTCTAATGAAACAGCCAGCCATTGCGGTATCACTTGCGGGCCCTGAAGTGCGTTCGTACAACAGCCCAGAAGATTATCATCATGCCGCACAGTGGGTGCATGATTTTGTGAAGCAAGGTTTGCCTGCATTGCCACCACGCCATATTTTAAATATTAATATTCCAGATGTTGCTGAGTTACAGGGCGCTAAAATTACTTATCAAGGACGTCGTCGTCAGTCTAAGCCGATTACCAGTCATGTTGACCCACGTGGTCGTCAAGTGTACTGGATTGGGCTTGCAGGTGAAGCTGTGGCAGAACCGAAAAGAGGCTATGATGAGGTAGAGTCAGACTTTTTCGCTGTGGCAAATGGTTTTGTCAGTATTACGCCTATTCAGATGGATGCAACCAACTATGAAGTTTTGCATGCATTACAAGGGCAAATAAGTGCGTAAAAGTCGCTACAGCTGAGCAATACAGGGAGTGTATTCAGCTGTTTGTTATAACTTTGTGAAAATACGCGCAGAGATACTATTTTCACATACTTTTTTGCTAATCTTAGCACAAATTAAACTGATTATTTTTTGTATTTTTAGAGAGTAAGATAAATGTCTGTGTTGTCTCAAATTCGTTTCATTGCAATTCCTACAGCACTACTGAAAACTGTCGTGTTATCTACTGCTGTAGTTTCAACTGTTATTTTGAGTGGTTGTGCTTCTAAACCACAGGTTAACAATGCAACACGTTTTGCGAAAGCACCAGACTATTATACAGTTCGTTCAGGCGACACGCTGAGCGGTATTGCAACTCGTTATGGGCTGAGTTATACCTCTGTTGCAGACATGAATGATATTGCTGCGCCGTACCGTATTTATGTGGGGCAGTCATTACGTTTAAAAGGTTCGGGTAGTCCGCGTACAACCACGACGCAACCTATTACACAAACCGCTCCAATTCAACGTCAAAATGTTGGCCTCCCGAGTCAAAATACGACCACAACAACCACAACAACTCCTGCTAAAGTACCGACCGCACCTGTTGTGAGCTCGAAAAGTTCAACTTTACGCTGGGTAAAACCAAGTAATGGCGCTGTTTTGCAAGGTTATAATTTAGCAAATAATGTGAAAGGTATTCGCTATGCTGGTAACCAAGGTAATCCAATTTATGCAGCAGCAGATGGCCAAGTGGTGTATGCAGCAGACGGATTGAAAGAATATGGGAACTTAATTTTGGTTAAGCATATTGATGGTTATATCACAGCATATGCACACAACAGTGCGATGAATGTGAAGAGCGGTCAAAATGTGACGGCAGGACAGAAAATTGCTGAAATGGGATCCACAGGTGCAACGCGCACCATGTTAGAGTTCCAAGTACGCTTAGATGGCAAGCCAATCAATCCGACTATAGTTTTACCATTAAATTAAAAAATCTGGATGCAACGCAAAAAATTCACCGTATAATACAATGAGTTGTTTTTATCAAATAGATGAAAACTTCTCATGAATCCAGAGAGAATTTTATGTTAGATCAACTACGGGCAATGGGTGTTTTTGCTTGTGTTGTCGAAAAGAGTTCATTTAGTGGTGCCGCGCGTGAGTTAGGCATCACTACAAGTGCTGTGAGTCAGCAAATTCGTTCTTTAGAGCAAGAGATGGAAGTTGTTCTTTTACATCGCTCAACAAGAAAGTTGAATTTAACTGAAGCAGGCCAGGCTTTTTTCCACAGCTGTCAAGAAATGCTCGCCGCTGCTGAACGTGGCAAAATACGTATCAATGAATTGCGCGATGATCTTGTGGGTGAGCTGCGAATAGCCACTACGCCAGAGTTAGGTGCCAATCATGTGATTCCTGCTTTGTCGCATTGGATGTCTGCACATCGCGGATTATCTATTCATATTGAAGCAGATAATCATTATGTGGATTTGATGAATGGGCGAATTGATATTGCATTAAGAATGAGTCCAACGGTTGACGATCAAAGCGTACATGTCGTGCCATTGGCGCGCGTGGAACAGATTTTGGTTGCTTCACCGAGCTATTTGAATCAGTCTGCACCAATTTCACGACCTGAAGATTTGAAAAATCATGATCTAATTCCGATCACGATTATGAAAAATAATCATGATTTTGATTTTAAAAATGTGGTGACAGGTGATGCGGTTAAACTTGAGATGAAATCAAGAGTAGCCAGTAATAATATTTTAGTGACAAAGACTTTATGTCAACATGGGCATGGGGTTGCACGTATTTTATATTTGGATGTGCAAAAAGAATTGGTTAACGGTTCTTTAGTGGAAGTTCTTCCAGAGTGGAAGCTCCCTAACTTTACGCTATATGCCATCATTTCAAAGCATGAACAACAGCCGATGAAGATCCATCGTTGTTTGGATGCATTGAAACAATACTTTTGCCAACTACCCGGTGGTCGTATTTACCAAGAAGCAAGCTAATTCGATAGAGATTGTAACTGACGATCAGTCAACCCATACACATGCTAATAAATTTTAAATGAAATAACTACATAATTTGAGTTAAGCGGTTCACATGGAACCGCTTAACACGGAGAGCAGTAGAGAAAGGCCAAAGCACTTACGTCTGTTGCTCTTTATTTTTTTCATTCACAACAAAAACAATACTTTTATTCTAAGCTATTGAAGCCTATTCAGCCTGATCTTGTGTTAATTCTAAAGCACGTTGGTAAGCAATTTTCTTTTTAATGCCGGTTAAATCAGCCGCTAACTGTGATGCAGCTTTCACTGACAAATCTTGTAAGAGACGTGTTAAAAGCTGGTCGAGTTTTTCTTGCGCCATATCTTTTTCAGTGGTCGCACCACCGACAACCAGCACAATTTCACCTTTTTGTTGATGATGATCGTTTGCAATAAATTCAACCAACTCACCTAAAGTCATCTTCTTGATGGTTTCAAAAGTTTTGGTAATTTCACGGGCAAAACCGACAGGGCGGTCAGCACCAAAGACTTTAGCCATGTCACTGACACTGTCTAAAATACGATGTGGTGCCTCATAAAAAATTAGGGTTTGCGTTTCGTTTTTGAGTTTTTCCAAACTTGCCAGTCGTTGGGTTTGTTTAGAAGACAAAAAACCTTCAAAGCTGAAACGATCACTTGGTAAGCCCACTGAGCTTAGAGCAGCAATCGCAGCACAAGCACCCGGTACAGGGATTACGCGGATATTATGCTCTTGTGCGGCACGGACCAATTTAAAGCCCGGATCACTGATAAGAGGTGTTCCTGCATCACTGATAAGCGCCATATCTTCACCCTTCAACAAACGCTGAATAAGGATGTCAATTTTGTTGCTTTCGTTATGATCGTGGCATGCGGTAAGTGGAGTTTGAATATTAAAGTGTTTCAGTAATTGTGCTGAAGTTCGTGTATCCTCAGCAGCAATGATTTTGACTGATTTTATTACATCAATTGCGCGGTAAGTCATGTCATCTAAGTGCCCAATAGGGGTTGCGACTACAAATAACTGGGCACTCATGGGTTTTCTCCGCGCTGCAAAATAATAAAATGATAGGTTGGTTTGAGTGCTTTGATGCATTCAACCGATACCGCGATAAGCATTCTACCTGAATTGTCCGTCGTGGCGTGAGTTAGAATATTGTCGGCGATGGATTTGCAGGAGTTGGTAAGACATTCGACTGAAATCTAAACGCCAAGAAAGCTTTAAAACGTAGAATGAAATGAATTGATTGGTTCGAGAGACTCACAGCAGCGGTTTTAAGCATCAAGGCGTGAGATTTTTGATCGATATTTAGTTTTTCGAAATGTGATGATTAAAAAATAAAAAGAAGTGGGGGGAAGATAAAGAGATGAAACTGGGACAATGGGCAGAGCAACAAGCTTTGATTGTGCTAGAAGAACAGGGTTATGTTCATGTGCAGTCCAATTATCACTCGCGCTTTGGAGAAATTGATCTGATTGTACAAAAAGGGCAGGAATTGGTTTTTGTTGAGGTCAAAGCACGCTCAAAAACGCGTTTTGCGCAGGCTATTGAAACAATTTCCTATTCAAAACAACGCAAAATAGCAAAAACGGCCATGTTATTTTTACAAGATCATCCACATTTCCAGCACTATTATTGCCGCTTTGATGTGATTTGTTTTGATTTTTTTAAAGAAATTGCAAAAACCATACAGCAAGATTTTTCAAAATTCACTTATGATCAGCAATGGATAGAAAATGCTTTTACTTTTGATCAAGACTTTATTAATCTTTGAACAAAATCAAAGCTGAAATGCTGAATTAAAATAGTTTGAAAAGTTGAGGAGTCTTGCTGAGTGTTCAATCGTATTGCAATGACCGTATTATGCGTCGCAAGTTTATCTGGATGTGCAAGTTTCATTTCGGGTGGGACAGGAACAGCCGCTGTAGGAACAGAAAGCGGTGCACGTTCATTAGGGCAGGTCTTTATTGACTCTTCAATTGAGCGTACTGCAAAAATTAACTTATATAAATTGGACAGTCGTTTTAAACAGTCACGTGTCAATATCGAAAGTTTTCATGGCAATGTCTTATTAACAGGACAAGTACCCGATCAACACTTACGTCAGTTGGCCGAAGACAATGTGCGTGCGATGTCGGATGTCAAAACCGTGCATAACTACATTACAGTTGGAAACCAAATTAGTTATAGCACCATCATGCAAGACACCTCAGTTACAGCAAATACACGTGGCTTGATCATGAAAGCTGCTGTTGTTTCAGATGCGAAAGTGCGTATTCACACCGAAGATGGCGTGTTATATGTGATGGGACGTTTAAATGGTGCTGAAATTACCGATTTAAACCAAGTGTTACAGCAAGTGGGGAATGTGACTAAAATTATCACACTGGTGGATAATATAGAGCAACAGACGCAAACGACCAGTGCATTTGCATCACCAATGATTAATTCAACACCGACAGAGCAAACGCCTGTTGCGATAGACCCAGACCAAGTTGAGCCAAATAATGTTCAATAAGCTTCAGCCTTTTGTTCAAAGACTGAATCGTTCGGTAGAGTATGCAAGATTACTCTATCGTGACTTTCGTATTTATGATGTCGGTAGTTATGCCCTAAACCGTTTAACACCGCGTAAGGGTTATTCGGTCCAAGAAAATGTAGCTTATGGGTTACGCGCACGACACCGTTTAGATCTCTTTCGCACGCAAACACCGCGTGAACACCGTCCTCTGATTGTATTTGTGCATGGCGGTGCATGGATGCATGGCGATAAAAAAGATTATCGTTTTATTGGAGAAGCCTTTGCCAAAGAGGGCTTTGATGTGGCTGTAATTAACTACCACTTGGCGCCTGAGCATATTTTTCCTGCCTCTATTGATGATCTCAGCTTGGCTTTAAATTATCTCAATGTACATCAACTTAAATATCAAATTTCGACTGAAAAAGTGGTGTTGATGGGGCATTCTGCGGGCGCATTTAATGTGATGTCTGCGCTCTATCATCCGAAACCGTATGAAATACAATGCCGCAGTCAAATTACCGCCATTATTGGTTTGGCAGGCCCTTATCATTTTGACTATAAAGGTGATCCAATTTGTGCGGATGCTTTTGATCAGAATAGACCTTATCAGGAAGTGATGCCATATTATTTCGTCGAGTCGAATAGGGTTAAACATTATCTATTGGTTGCGGAGAATGATGATGTCGTCGGGTTGAGTAATGCTGTTGATTTGGATCGTAGGTTGAAAGAAAAAGGTAACTATAGTCAACTTTGGACGGTGCCACGCATCGGTCATATTTCAATGATTGGTTCGGTATCGAGTTTGTTTAGTCGTTACTTCACGACCAAGCAAAAAATTATGCAGGCGCTCGAGGATGCGCTTAAGCATTAATTGGGTTTTAAAGTGTATTTGTTGTAGAGATGGTGAGTGAGCTTAGAGCCACTCACGTGTATCATCTGCGACCGTTGTGCCTTCTGTCACATGCATGATCATGGCATGTGCAATACTGCCTTTGAACGGAATTTCAGGCAGTTGATCAAACTTAAAGAATTGGGCATCGCTGATTTCTTCTTCTTGTAAGCAAAGTTCACCCGAAGCGTATTCCGCTTTAAACGCAATCATTAAGTTACTTGGGAAAGGCCAAGGCTGACTCGCCAAGTATTGAACATTTTTAACTTGAATGCCGACTTCTTCCAAGGTTTCGCGGCGTACCGCTTCTTCTAAGGTTTCACCGACTTCAACAAAGCCTGCAATCAAACCATACATATTGCTACGGGTATTACGTGCATTTTTTGCCAACAGAATTTCATCTTCACCTCGTGTAATGACGGTGATGACACAGGGTTGTACCCGTGGATACTGATGATAACCGCAGGCAGGACAGATCATGGCATATTCGCTGGCATGTGCTTCTGTGGCATGGCCGCAATGACTACAAAATTTATGATTACGACGCCATTCTAGCAGTTGAATAGCTCGGCTGGCCTGTTCAAATTGTTTGGTGCTCCAGAGTGGAAGCAACTGGCGAATTGGGATGAGTTCTAAACCTTCAGGAATCGGCTCATTGTCTAGTAGGTCTCGGGCAATCACTTGATCACCCGAGTGAAAACTTAAATCACTTGCTAGCTTTTCTACACGAGGCAATTGAAAATTATGGTCCACCAACAATTGTTGTTGGTGGAAAATATAAGCAAGTGAAAGTTCTGACATTAGGCAACAGTCTTTAGTTTTTGGCTACTGTCCAATGCTACATCAAACATACTGTGTAATACAGGCTGTTTGTTTTTTAAGTTATCAATCAGCATATCTGCACTTGCAAGAGTGTCAAGCACATGATTCACCTGAGCAGCAGTGAGCGCAGTTTCAGCCGTGATTTGTTGTTGCACAAAATCTGCTGAAATATTCAGGGCGGTTTGACCATTTTCTGCACCTAAGAACAACATTGCGCCCGCAACTTCACGTAGTTGCGCAGGAGTATTCTCAAGAGCACTTAAATCTTGTTCTTGCTGATATTGCGCCAACGCTTGACTACTTAAGTCAATAGACGTTTTAGCCTCTGTCAATAATGCAGCATAGGCTTCATCTAAACGGTCTAGTGAAATGTTCATGTTGTTGACACGAAGCTGTAGACGGCTTGAAGTATGGTGACGTTCTAGCACTCCAATGGAGTTCATTGCCGACAAGATCACATTCATCAACTGCTGTGCAAAACCTTCATCTTTCAGCATATCTGCTTGACTAAGTGATGCTGCTTGACGGTTTAAGTCATTATGCGCTTCATTTAAGTTCAATACTTTGAAAATGTTCGCCAAATCGACCAGTTTTGCTTGGAGCTCTTGGGTCTTTTCAGGGGTCATGTTTTGGTAGTTGTACTCAATGTCATTGCGGATTTGCGACATTTCGGTGGTTACCAAATCACTAATGGTATGCATCGTGTCGAAATCTGGGCCATACAGATGACGACTGAAAACTTGCAGCTGCGTATCTGTGAGTAGGTCGTCGCCAATATTGAGTTTGCCACGGATGTGTTGAGACACTTCGTCTTCTTGGCTGATACATAAGCTGAGAATGTTGGCAAGATCGGTGAGGCTGGCTTTGAAACGTTCAGGCGCAGTAAGGAACTGTGCAATGTTACGTTCGATGCTAATCAGAGTGCGTAAACGTGGTTCATTAATGAGCAATTGTTCAATTTGATTGAGTGCAACATAGACCAAGTTCCAATACTGTTTACTCGGTGTTTGTTCTGCTAGACCTGCTAAATAAGTGCCCACCAATTTCATTGCTTGTAAATCAAGTTCGCTTTCTTCTTGTTTCAGCATTTGGCTTAAAGACAGCTTGTACAGGCGGTGAACATATTGAGATTTTTCAAGACTTGGTGCTTGAGGGAGGCTGAAATCTGGGGTGATACAGTCTAGTAATGACTCGATGTGCTGACCTTCTTGCGTTAAAGGCTTTGCTAATGCAATTTCAAGACGGTTTAAGGTGTCGAGTAAAAACTGTGGAATTTTCACTTCTCTTAAGCAAATGAACTCAATATAGCGCTTCAGCATGGTCGTGCCTTCGCTGAGTGCAATCACATCTTGCGTATTAATCTGTGCAGGATTCCCCATGATCTTGCGCATAAGCTCTGCGGAATATTCAGCAATTTTGGCTAAGCTCGACATATCAATCAATGCAAGCACTTGAGCACATTGCTCAAATTGGTTTAATGCATCGTCAATCCCAAAAGGTAAAGTCTGATCTTCTGCTAAGGTGCTCACAGCTGATTCAACCAGCTTAATGGAGTTATCCACTTCATTTTTTATTATCAGCAGCGCGGTTGGATCAAAATGAATAGAGGTTTGGTAAGACATTGATCTGCACCTATCCTAGTGTTTTATCGTGTTTATATGCGGCCCAAAGAAGGCATAGCAACTTGTTTATCACTATAGCCTAACTGAAAAATCTTGTAATACAAAAGTTAACAAAAACTTTAGAATTTATTTGGCAAAAAGGCAGGGTGTGCCATGTTTTTCTTGGTATTGTTTGACCCAAGTCTCATGTGCTTCAAGTTCTTCGGCTGAAGGGTGAATTACCGCCAGTTCAATATCCAGTGTTTGACGCTGACTTTGCCCATTTTGTTGTTCACTATGTGACAGGGCATCCATATCAAAGGAAACCTGACCACCTGTCATGGCCAAGTAAACGTCGGCTAGAATTTCAGCATCCAGTAAGGCCCCGTGGAAGGTACGGTCACGCTGTGGAATTTCGTAACGGCGAACTAAGGCATCGAGTGAGTTTTTTTGCCCCGGATGCTTAGATTTTGCCATCGCGAGGGTATCTGTCACTGCACAAACTTCAGAAAGTGCAACAAATCCTGCACGCTTAAACTCCATGTCTAAGAAGTTCATATCGAAGCTTGCATTATGCGCAATGATTTCCGCACCTTTGAGATAGGCAAATAATGTGCCAGCAATCTCTTGATACAGCGGTTTATCTTTTAAAAAGTCATCAGAGATACCGTGGACATTTTCAGAGTCGCCCACAGGTTTTTTCGGATTGATGTAGATATGAATCGAGCTGCCTGTGAGCCTCCGATTGACCATTTCAATCGCACCAACTTCAATAATGCGATCGCCATCTTGATAATAGAAACCGGTGGTCTCTGTATCGAGGATGAGCTGTCGAGGCCCAAAGACCTCAACTTTACGTGGAGTAATCACAATTTGTGGATGTTGTTTGAGTTGTGTTAAATCGACACTCGTTGCAACTTCAGGCGTTTGTTCAATAGAAGGCACCGTTGTAGCAAGTTCTGGTTCAGCGACTAAACTTGGCTCTTGTTCTGCAACGTGTATTTCACTTTCGGTTAAATCTTCGCTGTCATCGGCTTCTTCGTCATCGAAACCCAAACCAAAAGGGTCGTTTAATAACCAGTCTGGTTCAATTTTTTTTTTATCTACAGATGGTTCTGTTGTCGTTGTTTTAGACTGACGAAGTTGAGCCTTTGTTTGATCGGCACCGAGGTTTGCCAATTGATCTGCCATTTCATTACCTTCATGACCTGCATGGCCTTTGACCCAGTGCCAATCGATATCACGGCCTTGGCAGGTTGCATCGAGTTTTTTCCACAAATCTGGATTTTTAACGTCTTTCCAGTTTTTCTTTTTCCAACCTGCAATCCACTCGGTAATGCCGCGTTTGACATAGGTTGAATCGGTCCAGACTACCAACTTCGCATCGGTTGGGCAGAAAAGAATGCCTTCAATGGCCGCGGTGAGTTCCATACGGTTATTGGTGGTGTTGTCTTCACCGCCACACAGTTTATGCTCTTCAGTTTCTGTAATAATGTACGCGCCCCATCCCCCAAGACCAGGGTTTCCACGACAAGCACCATCGACATACAGGGTAATTGTTTGTGACATACACAACTTCCGTAAACTGAAAATAAAACTAAGCGGGCACCATTGTATAACGCAAATGCACTAGAGAAGTGTATAAGATGCAGCTTTTTTAATTTCTTGTAACATTTATACTGATTTCAAGTTAAATTAACGCCTTGTGTCTGCGGCGTGCTTTACTACAATGGCAGATCTAAAAAATAAATTTTATACGAGTTGTTTGGATTTTCTTATGTATAAGTCAGCTGCCATTTTTGGCCAACCGATGTTACCGACATTATTTAAAATTACAGTACTCGGTTCAGCACTTGCGACACTTGGACTGGCTGGTTGTTCCTCGACGCAAAGTGCAACGCAAACATCTAAATCCAAACAAGTCGGATCGAACTACCTAGATGCAAACAGCCTAGATTCTTTAGAAGATTTACTTTCTGCAACCGACATGCGTGCGGTGGAAGGGGATCGACTGTTGGTGTTAAAGCACGGTGACGTTTGGAAGCGTATGACCGTTGGCTTTAAAATGAACACCGATCATTGGAATCCGCGTATTGATGCTCAGCGTGGGTGGTTCATTTCACGCCAACCGTATTTGGATCGTTTAAGTGCACGTGCTTCACGTTATTTGTATCACACTGTTAAAGAAGCGGAGCGTCGCGGTTTACCAACAGAGCTGGCTCTACTACCTGTGATTGAAAGTTCGTATGACCCTGCTGCAACCAGTAGTGCGGCTGCTGCGGGCTTATGGCAGTTTATTCCAAGTACGGGACGCATTTATGGCTTAAAACAAAGTAGCCAATACGACGGTCGCCGTGATGTGGTCGAGTCAACGCGTGCTGCGTATGAGTTCTTGGGCAGTTTATATAATCAGTTTGGTTCGTGGGAACTTGCACTAGCGGCTTATAACGCAGGTCCGGGCCGTATTCAACAAGCGATTAACCGTAATAAAGCCGCAGGTTTGCCGACAGATTATTGGTCATTAAAACTGCCTGAAGAAACCATGAATTATGTGCCACGTTTCTTGGCGGTTGCGCAGATCATTAAAAATCCAAATGCCTACAACATCAATTTACCACCGATTGCCAACCGTCCACACTTTAGAGAAGTTACTGTGGGCGCGGTGAGTCTAAATGAAGTTGCGTCGATTACCGGTTTAAGTCGTGCCGAGCTGTATCAGTTAAACCCGGGACACCGCGGTGAATGGATTGATGGTGCAAGTCCAATGCGGATTTTAATTCCTGCGGATTTGAGTCCTTCTGTTGATGTACGTTTGAAGAAATTACAGGGTGGTTCTGGTGGCTTATGGGCATCTGCAAATACCAAGCTGCCTGAAAATAACCAAACGATTCAACCAAGCAAAATCGAACCGCCAACGTTGAACACCAAAGCGATCACACCGTCGAAAACTACACCACCTGTTTTAGCGACGACAACAACAAAAACCACAACAGGAAAGCCTGCCACTTCGTCTACAGTAACGTCGTCGAGCAGTACTGCTATTGCGACGCCGTCTCGTGGTTCAACGCCTAAGGGTTCTAATGCCCTGGCTGCTTTTGCTGCTAATAGCGATATTCCAAGTGCGCCGCGTATTCCAGTTGCGGTTACGCCTGTCACGTCAGTGAAACCCGTTTCCGTTGAACCACCAATTTCAGCAGCAGAGCGTGAACAGTTAACCGCAGCAATTCATGCTGAAGGTCAAAGTAAAACTGTCGATGAAGTTCTGAAGCCGATTGCAACGCAGGCTGAACAAGCTGAAGTGGTTGCTGAAATTCAAGCTTTGGCCCCTCAGGGGACAGAAATTGTAGATCCTTTGGATGGTAAAATTAAGCTCACCGCAATTCAAACCAGTCAGTCCGTGGCAGAGCTGCAAGGTAAAGAGTTAACCAAAGGTTTTGCTTATCCAAAATCTGTGGCAGACAATACCCGTTTAGATTCAGATGAAGTGAAGCGTAATCAAGGCAAAAATTTTGTTAAGACTGACTCTGAAATTGTGATTGTGCCGCCAAAAGGTAAACGTTCAACTTATACCGTACAACCGGGTGATACTTTGGCGTTGATTGCGGCAAAAAATGGGGTGAACTGGCGTGATGTGGCGAAGTGGAACCAAATGGATGCCAATGCCACACTTTATGTCGGTACATCGATTTATTTATATGATGCAAAACCACAAGCTGAAAAAGTAGAAGTACGTTCTACCGTGAAAGCTGAGACTAAACCTGAGAGTTATACTGTTCGTGCCAATGATACCTTAACAGGCATTGCGGATGAGTTTGGTTTAAGCTTAAAACAGTTGGCTGACTATAACGGTTTAAGCGTAACCAGTGGTGTACGTGTGGGGCAAAAGCTATCATTAAAAGAAACAGCTCAATCCCGTACTAAATCCAACGATGAAAAAAACAGCAGCCCAACCAAAGTGGCAACCCAGTCTTATACCGTGAAACGTGGTGAATATCTGAAACTGATTGCAGACCGCTATGCACTGTCAAATCAAGAATTGGCAGATTTAACACCGGGTTTAAATGCGGGCAGCAACCTGTTGGTGGGACAAAAAATTAATGTGCCACTCAATGATGTCAAAAGCTTAACGACAATTAGTGCCAAAGCATCTCCAGTCAAAGCTGAGCCACAGTTCAAAGTTGAAAGTTATAAAGTACAACGTGGTGATACTTTGTATAGCATTGCATCACAGTCGAAGATGAGCCTGTCGGAGCTGGCTGATCTCAATAATCTTTCAACCAATAGCGGCTTGCAAGTGGGTCAAAGTATTAAGATCCCTGCGGGTTCAAGCGTGCCAGATACTTATACCGTTCAGTCCGGAGACTCATTAACTGCGATTGCTTCGAAATATAATTTGGGTATGGATTATATTGCTGACCTCAACAACATGAGTCGTACAGCGGGCTTACGTGCGGGTCAAAAGCTCAAATTAACGGGTGAAGTGCCTGCTGTTGAAACGCCGAAAACAGTCGAAAAACAAACGACTGCAAGTAATAACTCAACGGATATTCACGTTGTGAAATCGGGTGAAACCCTAAATAGCATTGCGCGTAAATATCACTTGCAACTGAACTATTTGGCTGAATTGAACAACCTGAGCCGTACTGCGAATGTTCGTGTGGGTCAGCGTTTGAAAATTGAAGGTGATGTTGATCCTGCGCCAATCAAAACTGAAACAGTGGTAGCAAAACCACAAGCAACTTCAGGTCGGGCAACTGAAAGCTATAAAGTGAAGTCAGGCGAGTCGTTAAACTCCATTGCTAGTCGTGCTGGGATGTCAGTGTCAGAGCTTGCTGCTTTAAATAACCTCAGTGCACGTGCGGGCTTACAAGTTGGGCAAACCATTCAAATCCCAAAACTTATTTCGCAGTACACAGTGAAACGTGGTGATACCTTAATTGGACTGGCAAGTCGTTATGGTATGGACACTTCGCAATTGGCTGAGCTCAATGACATTAAACCGAATACGCAGTTGCGCATTGGCGATGTAATTAAGGTGCCGAATTAATATTGAGTTGAAATGCAATTTCAGAGAAAGCTCCGATGAAGGTTAGAACAACACTCTTGCTGTTCAGCCTTGTAACGATTCCTTTAAAGGCATGGTCTGCACTGCAGACCATGCCTTTTATTGCACCTTATGGTACGCCGAAATACAGCCAATTGGATCATTTGCCTTATGCCAATGTGCAGGCACCGAAGGGTGGCGAATTAACACGTGCAGTCATTGGGAGTTTTGATAACTTAAACAGCATGAATGGTCGTGGTACTGCGGTTGAGGGAACCAATTATTTATTTGACTCACTCATGAGTAGCTCTTTGGACGAGCCTGCGGTGATGTATCCATTGCTGGCAGAAAAGGTCAGCTATGACCCGAAAAACTTTAACGCGATCATTTTTCATTTAAACCCAAAAGCACGGTTTAGTGATGGCAGTCCTGTTACCGCAGCCGATGTAAAGTTCAGTTTTGATATCTTTCAAAGCAAATCCAATTTTGGCTTACAGATGTATTTGTCGGATTTAGCCAAGACAGAAGTGTTGTCCAAATACAGCGTCAAAATGCATTTTAAAACCCGAAATAATGTGGAAATGCCTTTGATTGTGGCCAGAATGCCAATTTATTCCAAAAAAGACTGGCAAGGCAAAGATTTCAGTCAAACTTCGGTCAAACCGATTTTAGGTTCAGGCCCTTACCTCTTAGAGAAAATCAATGCAGGGCAGCGGGTTGTTTATAAGCGTAATCCAAAGTATTGGGCCAGAGATTTAAAGGTCAACCAAGGACGCTATAATTTTAACCGCGTGGGTTATGTGTATTACCGCAGCAAAGATATTGCTTTTACTGCGTTTAAGGCGGGTTTATATACCTTGCATGAGGAAGAGTCTGCACGACAATGGGTGACAGCCTATAACTTTCCCGCAGCGAAACAAGGTCTCGTTAAAAAATATCGCTTTAAGCATTTCAATCCAATTCCAACGCAAAGTTTTGTATTTAATACCCGTCGTCAGCCTTTTCAAGATATTTATTTTCGCCAAGCTTTAACCTATGCCTACGACTTCGAGTGGCAAAACAAGGCGATGTTCTATGGGCAATATCAACGCTTGCAAAGTTATTTTTCTAACAGCGAACTAGAGGCGAAGGGTCTACCTTCGGCTGCTGAAATCAAAATCTTAAAGCCTTATTTGGCAAAATTGCATCCCGTGCAGCGAGATGGTGTTTTAAAAAATTGGCGTTATTCAGCTTCAGATGGATCGGGCTATAATCGAAATAATTTACTCATCGCACGACAGATTTTATTAAAAAATGGCTATACATATAATGCAAAAGGTCAACTGTTAGATCGGAAAAATAAGCCGATTCAGTTTGAGTTTCTGATTCAGCCGAGTGATGCTGTACGTGAAATTACGCCTTTTGTTCGCCATCTAAAGCGCCTAGGAATACAGCTGAACATTCGACAGGTTGATACACCGCAGTACTATGAGCGTATGCGGACTCAAGATTTTGATATGACCCTACAAACGATGCCACAGTCTTTGACACCGGGCAAAGAACAGGTGCAACTGTGGGGCAGTGCTTCAGCCCATCAGGTGGGAAATTATAATTATTCGGGTATTCAAAATCCGGTGATCGATCAGATGATCCAACAGTTGATTCAAGCGCCTGATCGTAAGCAAGTGGTGGTGCAAACGCGTATTTTAGATCGCTTGTTGCGTGCAGGTTATTATCAAATACCGACCTATGGTAAAGCGGATCAATGGTATGCCTATTGGAATATGTATCAAAAACCAGCACGGAGTCCACAGTTGCATGTCGGTTTGGATTATTGGTGGAGTGATGTCAAACAGGCAAAAAAGGTGAGTCAGTATTTAGGTCAGGCAGCCAAGCCATAAGCTGGCATAGGGGTGGGTGAGATGCGTATGTATATATTCAAAAGGCTGTTGCTGATCGTTCCGACCTTATTTCTGATTTTGCTGATCAATTTTGCTGTGATTCAAATTGCGCCCGGTGGTCCTGTTGAGCAAGCCATTCAACAAGCGGAAGCTATGCAAACTTTGGGTAATCTGGGCGGTGCGGGTGTAGGCTCAAATGTCTATCAAGGCGCGCAAGGACTCAGTGATGAAATGCTCGCAAAGATCAAAGCACACTATGGTTTTGATCAGCCCATGCATATACGCTTTTTTGAAATGGTGAAAAATTACGCGCAACTGGACTTCGGCACGAGCTTTTTTAAAGACCAGCCCGTTACAGCACTGATTAAGGATAAATTACCTGTATCCGTGTCCTTGGGGCTGTGGAGTGCTTTGCTAATTTATCTGATTTCGATTCCTTTGGGCATCAAAAAAGCCCGATTGCACGGCACGGTGTTTGATCAGTCTACATCGCTACTGTTGGCAGTGGCCTATGCAGTTCCTGCGTTTATTTTTGCAATTCTCTTGATTGTCTTTTTTGCAGGCGGTTCTTATTTCCAATGGTTCCCCTTACAAGGTTTGGTTTCGGAAAATTTTGCGGATTTGTCGTTATGGGGCAAAATTAAAGATTATTTCTGGCACATGGCTTTACCGCTTTTGGCGATGGTGATTGGTGGCTTTGCCACAGTGACTTATCTCACCAAGTATTCGTTTATGGAAGAGCTAGGCAAGCCTTATGTGCTGACGGCACGTTCCAAAGGCCTGACTGAGTCTCAAGTGTTGTATGGTCATGTGTTTCGCAATGCGATATTGATTGTGGTAGCAGGCTTACCTGAAGCTTTAATCGCTTACTTCTTTGTGGGCAATTTATTTATTGAGATCATATTTAATCTGGATGGTTTAGGCCTATTGGGCTTTGAGGCGATTGTGCAGCGTGACTATCCTGTGATTTTTGGCACCTTATTCATTTTTACTTTGTTGGGCTTGCTGCTGCGTCTGATTGGCGATGTGTTATATCAGTGGATTGATCCGCGAATACATTTTGATTCGCAAGGGAGAGGCTGATGTCACCTATTTTACAGGCAGGTTTCAAGCGGTTTAAGCAAAATAAGTTTGGTCTCAGTTGTTGTATTTTATTTCTTTGTGTTTTTGTACTGTCTTTAGCTGCAGAACTGATTGCGAATGATAAACCGCTGTTGCTTAAGTATGATCAGACCTTATATTTCCCAGTATTGAAACACTATCCTGAAACGACTTTTGGCGGTGTGTTCGAAACTGAAACTGAATATAAAGATCCGGTGGTACAGCAGCTGATTCAAGCAAAAGGTTGGGCTGTTTGGCCGTTGATTCAATATTCATATCAAACCCCCAATGTAGATTTGACAGTCCCTGTACCGTCACCGCCCACGATGCAAAATTGGCTCGGGACAGATGACCAAGGTCGTGATGTTTTGGCACGAGTATTATATGGCTTACGTGTCTCATTGCTGTTCGGTTTTGTTTTGACTTTCAGTTCAGCTGTACTGGGCATTGTGATTGGAGCGGTACAAGGTTATTACGGTGGTTGGGTCGATTTAATCGGACAGCGCATTTTAGAAGTGTGGGGTGGGCTACCCATGCTATTCATGGTGATGATTTTAGTCAGTATGTTTAGCCCAAATATTTACTGGCTGTTTTTAATCATGCTGTTATTCAGTTGGACAATTTTAGTTCCACTGGTACGAGCTGAGTTTTTGAGGGCACGTCAGTTGGATTATGTCCGTGCCGCGCGAAGTTTAGGTGTCACCAACCGAGCTATTATTTTTCGGCATATTTTACCCAATGCAATCAGCTCTAGCCTGTCACAACTGCCTTTTATCTTAACAGCCAATATTACAGCACTAACAGCACTGGATTTCTTGGGTTATGGCTTACCGCCTGATGCGGCATCATTAGGCGAGCTTTTGTTACAAGGCAAGAATAATTTAAATGCACCATGGTTAGCACTGTCTGGCTTTTTCAGCTTGGCCCTTGTGCTTGCGTTGCTGATGTATATAGGAGAGGCTTTACGCGATGCATTTGACCCTAGACGCCAATAATACAGCCTCCATACTTAAAGTGAATGCATTGAGCATTCACAGTTCAGAACGGGTATTGGTTGATCAGCTCAGTTTTGAATTGCGTGCTGGGCAGACTTTAGCGCTGGTTGGGGAGAGTGGTTCAGGAAAATCGATCAGTGCTTTAGCCTTGATGGGGTTATTGCCGAAAGCATTGCAAGTGTACGGGTCAGTACTGTTAGACGGAAAAGAGCTACTCGAGCTGAGCGATGATCAGTTTAGGCAGATTCGTGGGCAAAAAATTGCAATGGTTTTTCAAGAGCCGATGACTGCCTTGAATTCTTTACATCGAGTAGAAAAAATCATTGCCGAGACTTTATGGTTACAGGGCTGGTCGAAAGCTCAAGCGCGGCAACGTGTGATTGCCTTGCTAGAAGATGTGGGCATTCCAAATCCTGAAAGTGTGTTGCAGCGTTTTCCTTATGAGCTGTCTGGTGGCCAACGCCAGCGGGTCATGATTGCTATGGCACTGGTGCAAGAGCCTGATATTTTGATTGCTGATGAGCCCACCACGGCACTAGATGTCATGCTGCAAGTTCAAATTTTAGACTTGCTGAAGTCTTTACAACAGCGCCATAACATGGCCATGATTTTGATTAGCCATGACCTCAACTTGGTGAAATACTATGCTGATGATGCCGTGGTCATCCATCAAGGTAAGGTCGTAGAGCAAGGGGCGGTTGCGCAGATTTTTGAGCAGTCGCAGTCTACTTATACTCAAAACTTACTCAATCATTCTTTTGGTCAAGCCATTAATGTACAAGATGCAGCACCTTTGCTCTGCTTAAAACAACTTGAGGTTAAATTTCCGATTAAAAAAGGCTGGTTTAATCGCACGACACAGTATCTTGCTGCGGTTGAAGCTTTGGACTTGAGCTTGGCTCAAGGGCATTCGTTGGGAATTGTTGGGGAAAGTGGTGCAGGCAAAAGTTCTTTGGCACTGGCTGTAGCAAGGTTGATTGAAAGTCGAGGGCGGATTCTGTTTGGAGAACATGATTTAAACCAACTTTCGCAAAAAGCATTACGTCCGCTTCGCGGTGATTTTCAAATCGTGTTTCAAGACCCGTTTGCAAGTTTGAACCCACGCATGAGTGTTGAACAAATCATTGCAGAAGGTTTGACTTTAAAACCTTTGTCTTCATTTGAGAGGACGCAATGTGTTGAGAATGTCTTAACTCAGGTGGAGTTGCCAGTTATATTTAAAAGCTATTACGCGCATGAGCTATCCGGTGGACAGAGACAGCGTGTGGCTTTGGCACGAGCCTTGGTGCTTCAACCGAAACTATTGATTTTAGATGAACCAACTTCGGCCTTAGACCGAAGCACGCAGCGTTCGATTGTGGCGTTATTACGCCGCCTACAACACGAGCAGGGTATCAGCTATTTGTTTATTAGCCATGACTTACAAGTGGTACGTGCACTCTGCCAACAAGTTTTGGTTTTGCGACATGCCAAAGTAGTGGAATTGCAAGCCACTGAACAACTTTTTGAGCAACCGCAGTCTGACTATACGCGTCAATTGATTCAAGCCAGTCAGTATCAGTAAAATCATTTTCTAAATAAAAGATCAGAAATTTTGACAAAATGAATTGTCAAATTCTCTTGACTGTAGCCAAAAAACACATAGAGTAAAAACACTAAAAAATATTAAAGGATGAATTTTCATGAGCCAGCTTGCAAGCGCAATCGACATTGGGCAGGTCCATTTTAAAAATAAGATGATTAAAGGGGCAATGAGTGAAGCACTGGCTAATCATGCTGGCCAGCCGAATCATTTGCACTTAGGCTTGTATGAGGCTTGGGCAAAAGGAGGCCTAGGCTGTGCCATTACAGGTAATGTGATGGTGGACTTCCGAGCTAAAAATGAGCCAGGCGTGGTGGTGATTGAAACCGAGCGTGACTTAGAACCACTAAAACAATGGGCTGCGATTGGTAAAAAACATGGCATGGTGCAATTGGTACAGTTGTCACATCCGGGCCGTCAGTGTCCTAAGGGTTTAAATAAGGAAACGGTTGCACCTTCAGCAGTACCGTTTAGTCCCGCTTTATCAATGAGTTTTGGAACGCCGCGAGCGCTTCGTGAAGATGAAATCCTGGATATTATCCAACGTTTTGCAACTTCAGCTGCCATTTGTGAGAAAGCGGGCTTTGAAGGCGTGCAATTACATGGTGCACATGGCTATCTCATCAGTCAGTTTTTATCGCCATTGACCAATAAACGCCAAGATCAATGGGGTGGCTCTGCTGAAAACCGCATGCGTTTTTTATTGGAAATTTATAAAGCGGTACGTGCAGCGACCTCGGATCAGTTTATTATTTCTGTCAAACTTAATTCAGCAGATTTTCAGCGTGGTGGAATCTCGGAAGAAGATGTCATTGCGACATTTAAAGCTATTGATGCGGCTGGGATTGATTTGATTGAAATTTCAGGTGGTAGCTATGAAGCACCTGCCATGGCTGGGGTGAAGCAAGAAAAACGTAAAGCGTCGACCATTGCACGTGAGGCTTACTTCTTAGAGTTTGCTGAAAAAATTCGTGAACAAGTCCAGTGTAAGTTGATGGTGACAGGCGGTTTTCGTACTGCTGCGGGTATGAACGCAGCCTTAGAAAGTGGCGCGTGTGACTTTATTGGGATGGCGCGTCCATTTGCGGTAGAACCCGACGTGACCAATCGTTTAATTGCAGGGCAAGATGTACGTTATGCAGTTGATAAGATCAAAACAGGCATTTCGATGATTGATAAAATGGCGATTATGGAAGTGATCTGGTATGCCGCACAATTTAAGGATATCGCAGAAGGTAAACAACCAAATCCGAAACTGTCACCGCTCAAAGTGTTTTTTAATTATTTAAAAGGCAATGTGAAAGCCGTGATTAAGGGGCAAGTCAACTCTAGAAAGTCAGCTTAAGCATAGCCTCACTGTGTGATAGACCAATAGTGTTCAAAATAAGAAGCAGACCATTGCCCACGTGCCATTGCAGCACTAAAGGCAGGTCTGCTTTGTATTTGGGTGAAATAGTGTTGAATAGACTGATACTGGGCAAACTGCGGAGTGGCATAACTGGCCGCATAGAGTGGAAACCACATCAAGATATCCGCATAACTAAACACATCGCCAGCAAATGAATGCGTGCTTAAGTGGGTATCAATTTCTTTCAGTTGTCGATGTAGCTCAGGGTTTAAATAAGCGCGATTGAACGAGCTTTGAAAGGCCAAACTCACAAAACGTACAAGCAAAGTTGTTTGTTGTTTAATGTGTTGGAAAACTTGTTTCAATGCCAAGTTAGGCATGAGACTGGCATCGCTATAATGGCTATAAAAACAGAAGTTCCAATACTGTGTATGCTTATGAGGAATAATCAACTTCTGGCACAGTTGGCATAGGTATTCTACGATTGCGCTGCTTTCCGTAAGTCGTATCGTCTGAGTATCATGTGGAATGTCGAGCGTTGGAAATTTCAGATTCGTTTGTCTAGCTTGTGTTGCATCATACAGCTTGAGCTCATAAGACAGCTCAAGTTCCTCAAGTAGCCAAAGAATACGTTGTGAACGCGAGTTTTGAAGATGATGTAAGATCATAAATATTTTTAGTTTTAAGTAATTGATCGTATCTATAAAAAGAAGAATAAAGGAAATCTAGGATGAAAAATAGAAATGTTGCGATTTTAAGTGCTGTTTTACTGTTGGTAAGTCCTCAGCTGCTATGGGCGAATATATCCTATCAAACGGGCGATATTATTTTTCATGTTTCGAAGTCTCAGCAAAGTTTAGGGATACAAAAAGCGACCAAGTCCCGTTATAGCCATATGGGTTTAATTGTTAATAGAAATGGAAAAGGATGGGTTTTAGAGGCGGTTCAGCCTGTGAAATATACGGCACTTCAGCAGTGGATTGATCGCGGGGTTGAACGGCATTATGTGGTGAAGCGCTTTAAAACGAATTTGACTGTTCAGCAAAAGCAGACGCTAATCAAGAATGCAGAACAATACTTAGGCCAGCCTTATGATCTTTATTTTGAGTGGGACAATCGTGCTTTATATTGCTCAGAAATAGTCTGGAAGGCCTATCATGATGCTTTAGGTATTGAGTTGGCTCCGTTATCGAAACTGAAGCAATTTGATTTAAGTTCGTCTGAAGTCAAGCAACTCATGCAACAGCGATATGGGCAAAACATTCCCTTGAATGAAATTGTGATTGCGCCACAGGCTATTTTTGCCTCGACCGCTTTAGTTGAAGTCGATCGTAAATAGACAGGCAATAAAAAAGCCCAGGTCCTAATGCTTGGGCTTTTTTTATGAGATGACTCTAGAAAAAATCAATCTCGAATATGGCGTCCCTACGGGGATTCGAACCCCGGTTACCGCCGTGAAAGGGCGATGTCCTAGGCCTCTAGACGATAGGGACAGTACAGAAGTGATATTTTAAAACCGATTACTTTTGATCTTAAGTAATGGCGTCCCTACGGGGATTCGAACCCCGGTTACCGCCGTGAAAGGGCGATGTCCTAGGCCTCTAGACGATAGGGACTTAATAAAACTTTACTTCTGAAATTGGCGTCCCTACGGGGATTCGAACCCCGGTTACCGCCGTGAAAGGGCGATGTCCTAGGCCTCTAGACGATAGGGACGTTTCAGAGGTGGGCGTATATTAGGGCGAAAATAGAGGGGTGTCAAACGCTTTTCTCTAAATAATTCCAGTTTTAAGTGTTGAGTGCATAAATTTAAAACAATCTAGATAAAATGATTAAAAATCATATGATTTAAGCCGATTTTTTAAGCAAACTTAGCAAGTTGTTGATGAACTCGGGATGGTGTAAATAGCCTTCGATTAGATGAGGATGAGCAAGATCGGTGGTGATTTGCTTGTTGATAATGGCGGGAGTAAAAGCAAACGGTTTTTGGTTCAGTGGAAAAGCACTCAGAAAATCAGCATCTGAATAAAAATTGATCCAATCGCCATATAAAGCAGCGGGCCGTTGAATAGGTTGCTGCAAATGACACTGGATAACGCGAAAGGCCAGTGGTGAACCGAGGGTAATTAGTGTTTGAATCTTAAGTTCAGGGTGTTGAATTAAATAATTATAGGCAATCACGCTGCCTAGAGAGTGGGCAATCACAATATTGGGTTTCGTACCGTGTAAGTGCTCATGCAGACGCGTATGCACGGTGTGGATGAAGTGTGGATTGGATAAATATAGATACGCTTCCATCAAAAAACGATGAATAAAGCTACTATGCAGCTCTGGGAAGTGGTTGATTAAACTAGCTAAGTCACGTAAGGCCAGATCTTTGCCGAGGAGGCTGATGTATTTAATTTTATTATTGAATGAGAGTTCATCTGAAATAGTGAGCTGGGGGTTTTTAGAAATTTCAGCTTGATGTTCGATATTGGGTGCAGCGGTGTGCGTCAGGTGAATAGGATGTAAAAAAGAAAAAGGAGACCAATGTTGTGGCATGAGGGTGCTGGCATTGAGGGTGTTTTCTAAATGCTGACGTGTTAGGAGATCTCCGTAAAAGGCCAGCCGACTGTGCCGCTGAAGATAGGGAAGGTCATCTGCGCGGCCAAGTTCACTCAGTACCTGTTGTAAGATCACAAGCCAATGTTTAAGCAGGGTAAGTGCAGTCTTGTGCTGCTGATTCATCCCATGAATCCATACAATATTCATCGTGCATGCACCGATGGTGTACTTGATCAAAACAGTATAAAAAAAAGAGCAACCGAAGTCGCTCTTTTTAACAGTAAGGATTAAGTTTTCTTGTGATAAAAGGTGTAATAACTGGCATAACATACTGCAATAAACAGTAAACAACCAAAGAAGCTAATACGCATACTTGGATCAAACACCATACTGACGCAGGTGATAAAGCAGAAGATAAAGCCAAGGATTGGCACAATAGGAAACAGGGGTGCTGCAAAACCTAATTCTTCTTTTTTACGTCCTTGTTTATACCATTGGCGACGGAAGTTAAATTGGCTTAAGCAAATACTCATCCAAACGACGACCATGGTAAACGCTGCAATACCTAAAAGGTTTGTAAAAATGGCTTCAGGTGCAAACTGTTCAGACAGTAAACCCGGCATACCCCCAATCATGGTCACGATGACTGCCACGTAAGGGACACCACGTGCATTGATTTTTGAGAAGACTGCTGGCAACTGTTTTTGGTAAGACAACGACCACATCATACGCGAAGCGGCAAATAGTCCTGAGTTCGCAGCAGATAGCAACGCAGTGATAATCACAAAACGAATGATATCTTCAGCATAAGGAATGCCAATGTGCTGGAATACGGTCACAAATGGACTGCTACTCACGCCTTCAGCTGCTAAACCTGCTTCTTGATGCGGGAGGAGTGAAGTCACGACCAAGATGGTACCCACAAAGAAAATCAATAAGCGGAAAATCGCAGTATTGATGGCTTTGGGTACATTCTTAGCAGGATCTTTGGTTTCACCCGCAGCAACACCAATCAGCTCTGTACCAGAAAATGCAAAGTTCACGATCAACATGGTGGTAAAGATAGGGAACAAGCCTTCTGGGAACCAACCCTGAGCTGTTAAGTTGCTAAATAAAGGCGCAGCTTCATAGCCTCTGTAGCCAATCACGCCAAAAATAGCGAGTAGACCCAATAAAATAAAAATAACAACCGTGATAACTTTGACTAAAGCCAACCAAAACTCAGATTCAGCGAACCATTTGGTCGAGATCATATTTAAACTAAATACAAAAGCACCAAAAATTAGGGTCCACATCCACATTGAACTATCTGGAAACCACTCCTGCATGAGAAGTGCGGCAGCTGTAAACTCGGTTCCTAGCGTGACGGACCACGTTAGCCAGTACAGCCATGTGATGGTATAACCTGTACCTGGTCCGATGTAGCGTTTGGCATAGGCGCCAAATGAGCCAGACTCAGGCATATGAACAGCAAGTTCCCCTAAACACAGCATGACCATATATGCAATGATCCCGCCGAGGAAATAAGAAATAATGGCACCTACAGGCCCCGTTTGTGCAATGACTTCACCCGATCCTAAAAATAGGCCAGTCCCGATTGCGCCACCAAGCGAAATCATAACCAGATGTCGAGTACTCATAGCGCGTTTTAAAGGCGCAGAATTGCCCTGATGCGAAGCATCATTCGGAGATGAGTGCATAAGCGTTAATAAGTTCAGGAATGAAGCGGGCTATTGTAGTGAAAAACTGCAAATCTGCAATGAAATAATAATAATTATGAATAAGTGTTGATCGGATAAGATCAAGATATGGCGTCCCTACGGGGATTCGAACCCCGGTTACCGCCGTGAAAGGGCGATGTCCTAGGCCTCTAGACGATAGGGACGTTGCGAGGTGATGCGTATATTAAGGATTAAAGGCCTATTTGTCAAAAGGGTTTTTGCTCTGTGATGGTTGAAAGTTCAAACATTAGGCAAAACAAGTAATTAAATTGAATGAATTTTTTATTGCTGCAAAAGTGAGCCCAAAAAATAAGCTTGAGCTCACTTTGCTGAAGGTACTTAGTTTTTATTATGATAGAGCCAATAGTAACTAGCATAGCAAGCCGCCATAAAGAGTAAGCAGCCAATAAAACCTGAAAGCATTTCAGGGTCAGCCGCCATACTTAAGCCTGTTGCTGTACAGCAGATAAAGCCTAGGATCGGAACCAACGGATACCAAGGGGTACGGAATTTCAGCTCCGATAAAGCCCGACCTTGCTTTAACCATTGGCGACGAAAGTTAAACTGACTCCAGCAAATACTCATCCAGACAATCACCATAGTGAATGCTGCAATACCCATTAAGTTCTTAAAAATGACATCTGCACCAAACTGCTCAGAGAGCAAGCCTGGTAAGCCACCAATCATGGTGACCCAAATGGCAATATAAGGCACCCCAGTTTTACTTACTTTAGCAAAAAGCTTAGGGAGTTGGTTTTGTGAGGACAGGGCCCACATCATACGAGATGCAGCATATAAGCCTGAGTTCGCGGTTGATAATAATGCCGTGATAATCACAAAACGGATAAAGTCTTCGGCATAGGGAATGCCCATTTGGGTGAATACAGTCACAAATGGACTGCTGCTTAAGCCGCCATGTCCACCTACTTGCAAACCTGTGTTGGTGTAGCTAAGTAGCGAACTGATGACAATGATGGTACCAACAAAGAAAATAATCAGGCGCCAAACCGCGGCATGAATGGCTTTGGGTACATTTTTTTCTGGGTTTTCAGTTTCACCTGCGGCAATACCAATCATTTCTGTGCCATTAAAACGAAATTCACAATTAATAAGGTGGTAAACAAAGGAATAAGACCATTCGGTAGCCAGCCTTGCTCAGTCAAGTTGTTAAATAAGGGTGCAGACTCATACCCCTGAAAAGGGATGATACCGAAGATACAGGCAAAGCCTAATAGAATGAAAATAAGTACAGTTGCGACTTTAATCATGGACAGCCAAAACTCAGACTCTGCAAAAGCTCGGGTTGAACTGAGGTTTGAAATCAGGACGCCACTGGCAAAGATCAGGGTCCATAACCAGATCGACGTTTGTGGGAACCATTCCTGTACCAAAATGGCTGCTGCGGTAAATTCGGTACCGAGTGTTGCCGACCAGCCGAGCCAATACATCCACGACACCATATAGCCTGTGCCAGGGCCAATATAACGTGTTGCAAAGGCTCCAAATGAACCAGAAACAGGTAAATGTACTGCAAGCTCTCCAAGGCAAAGCATGACCATATATGCGATCAATCCGCCAATAATATAAGCCAGTACAGCACCGAGAGGGCCTGCCTGAGAGATCACTTCGCCTGAGCCCATGAACAGGCCTGTGCCAATGGCACCACCAAGCGATAACATGATCAGGTGGCGTGTGCTCATGGCGCGTTTTAATGAGGTATTTTGCGGTGAATCAGTTGAAGACTGCGAAGGCGGCGTTGCAGATTGCATAGAAAATCAAACAATGGGCTTAAAGTTATATTCTAGTTTTTAATAAGATGAAAAATCACGTGAATTGAAATTATCTGATGAACTATCGGTATCAATTTAAAAAACAAATGCTTAAAGACTATTTTTTAGTGGTCGGGTGTTGGATAAGAAGAGCTGTTTTCAGCACTTGAATGTAGTTCTTGTGCAACAGGGTCTTGTTTGGTGTTATTGGTCCCTTGTTGGACAAACCATAGATAAAAAATAGAAGGTGATAGAATCAATAAAAAGATTAAAAATTTCTTAAGCATAACAATCAACCTTGAAAAACACGAAGCATCGTATAGCGAGCGCATAGTTAAAATTGAAATATCGGTGGTCAATCAGAAACGATTAAATAAAAAGTGTTGTTTTCTGGAAAAAGATGGCGTCCCTACGGGGATTCGAACCCCGGTTACCGCCGTGAAAGGGCGATGTCCTAGGCCTCTAGACGATAGGGACGTTGCGAGGATGGCGGTATCTTATTGATCCGCCACCAGAGTGTCAAGTAGGTGTGGTGCGAGTTTGTTCAAAATATAACAGAACAGTTCAGCGGTCTTTTGAGTGTCGTATAAAGCCGAGTGGGCCTCTCTACCATCGAACTCAATCCCTGCTTGAATACACGACTTCGCAAGAACGGTTTGACCAAACATCACAGCACTTAAGGTGACGGTGTCAAATACAGAGAAACTGTGAAATGGGTTTTGATTTTTAGTCCCTGTACGTGCAATCGCTGCTTGTACAAAGCCTAAATCAAAGTGGGCGTTATGACCGACCAAGACCGCATGTGTACAGTTCTGCTGGCGACGGACTTCATTGACGGCTTTAAAAATACGTTTTAATGCTGTTTTTTCGTCTTCAGCCATGGCCATGCGCATGGGATTAAAGGGATCAATACCAATAAAGTCCAATGAGCGACGGTCTAGATTTGCACCTTCAAAGGGGTTGATATGTGCATGATGTGCAGGACCCGGTACAAATTGACCTTCTTCATTATAAATAATCGGAATTGCAGCAATTTCCAATAAGGCATCGGTCTGTGCATTAAAACCTGCTGTTTCGACATCGACAACAACAGGTAGAAAACCACGGAAACGCTGACCAATTATTGGCAATGTTTCATTTGTCACACTTTTCTCCATTGAATGGTTTTACCCGCATACAGCGGAATAATGTGTTCACCATCCAAATAGTCTAAACTCTCAGGGATGACTTGGTCTTCTTTTACGAGTGTAATTGTTGAAGTATTGCGCGGTAGACCGTAGAAGTCTGCACCAAAGTGGCTGGCAAAACCTTCAAGGCGTTCAAGTTTACCCACTTGGTCGAAGGCTTGAGCATAAAGTTCAATTGCTGTTGGTGCGCTGTAGCAGCCTGCACATCCACATGCATTTTCTTTGGCATTTTTAGAGTGTGGTGCACTGTCTGTGCCTAAGAAAAACTTGGGGTTGGCACTGGTTGCAACTTCGAGCAAAGTTTGCTGATGGGTTTGACGTTTTAAAATCGGTAAACAATAGAAGTGCGGTTTAATGCCACCAACCAACATATCATTACGGTTAAACAGTAAATGCTGCGGAGTAATGGTTGCAGCCACATTGCGGTCTTGTTCTAAAACAAAGTTGGCTGCTTCACTGGTTGTAATGTGTTCTAAAACCAACTTCAGTTTTGGAAATTGCTTTAGCAGCGGAGAAAGAACTTCATCTAAGAAGCGCTTTTCGCGGTCGAAAATATCGACATGATTGTGTGTAACTTCGCCATGCAGAAGTAATGGAACCTGATGTTCTTCAAGTTGCTCAATAACGGCATAGACTTTACGAATGTCGCTTACACCATTGTCTGAGTTGGTGGTCGCACCAGCAGGGTAGAGTTTAATGGCATTTACAAACTCAGAGTTTTTAATTTTTTTGACTTCTTCAGGCGAAGTTGTGTCAGTAAAATACAACACCATGCGTGGGTCGAAGGCATTGCCTTTTGGTACGTGCGCCATGATGCGTTCACGGTACGCATTCGCTTCCTCAACCGTTTTAACAGGCGGTACTGTATTTGGCATACAAATAGCGCGTGAAAACTGTTGGGCTAAATCGGGAACCGTACGTTGTAATGCAAGACCATCACGAAGGTGAGCGTGCCAATCATCTGGCTGGAGAATCGTAATCGTATTCAAGGCGATTTCTGTCAAAGAAATAAAACAGATGATAATGCATATACGGCAAAAATGGTAATGACAAATAAAGGCATCTTGTCTGATTATTATGATTTATCTTTGTAAATTTGTGTTATTTTTAAGCAACTACAAGAATTAAATCTGGTCTGGTATGGAATATAAATATAACCTCGCCAAACTTCAGTACGATAAAGAAAAAATGGAAGAGCTGATTACACGACACAACCGTCGTATTGGTCAGGTTTTTCCTCAGAAATTAGAACAAGAGTTTTGGCGACTAAACTTAGAGCGCGCGCGTCGCAATATTAATGACTTTCTTTGGTCTGGTGTTTTGGCTTATTTTATTTTTGCCATTTTAACGATTCCAGGGGATTACTGGATTATTGAACAGTCTCATTTTAAACAAGATTTTATTCATTGCTTACTGGGATTGCTGAATGGCGCTGTCTGTCTTTTGTTCCTTTATGTTTTTTCACATTTTACCAAGCTGAAGCCTTTTTTTGCTTATGCAGCCATGTTTGCTGTGTTTTGGGCTGTGGTCTCGACGACTTGGTTGACCATGTCGGTGCATACCGAAGCTTTACGTCATCAAGCGATGATGATTATCTGCATGATTTATGTCTTGGGGTATTTGCTAACTGGAGTAAAGCCGGGATATGTTTTTATCACAGGCGTAGTAGCTGCTGGGGTTTCATTTTTAGTCCTGATTTCGACTCTAGTCAAGTTTGATGCAATCGTGATGGGGCGTGTGATGTTTGGTAGTTGTTTGCTGGGGTTTATTATCAGCCGTATGATCTATGCCCGCGAGCGCATCATTTTTTTAAATATTCGCCGCGCTAAAATTAGTGAAAAAATACATCGAATACACACCTCAGAATTGCTGCATTTAAGTCAGAATGATGAGCTGACGAAGATATCAAATCGGCGTAATTTTGATGAAATGATGGATACCTATTATGAGCAATCACGTCAGGATGAAACACCTTTATCCATTTTGTTTATTGATGTTGATTTCTTCAAAAAGTATAACGACTGTTATGGTCACCAAAAGGGTGATGATGTGATTTCATCCATTGCAAAATCTATTAAAAATGCGATTCGACATATGGATTTTGTGGCGCGTTATGGCGGCGAAGAGTTTGTGGTGTTATTGCCAGAAACCGACGCACATGGCGCTTATGCAGTTGCTTCGAATATTTACCGAGCGATTGAGCGTTTGGAAATTCCGCATGAAATGTCTGAAGTGTCTCCATTTGTCACCATTAGTTTAGGGATTACAGTCTTTAAAGGCGAGGTAGATTTGAGCAAAGTCGAGTTATTGGGGATCGCAGATCAGGCTTTATACCGCGCCAAGCAATTGGGACGTAATCAGATTTATTATCAGCCTTTAACCACATCGACGTGTATAGAATGAATCGCTAAAATAAAAAAAACCGCTCTTATGAGCGGTTTTTTTGACATTCAACAAACTTATTTGTTTTTGTCTTTTAACTGTGGAACAGCAGAACCAGTACCTACAGCTAATAAACCAGTATTGGTATAAATACCAAGTTTCGCACGAGTATCGGTAATGTCCAAATTACGCATAGTTAACTGACCAATACGGTCCATTGGCGTAAACATTGAATCACCTTTCTCCATCGTCAAACGCTCAGCTTCATAAGTGAGGTTTTCAGACTCAGTGTTCATGATGGTGTAGTCATTACCACGACGTAGTTCTAAAGTCACAGTACCTGTGATGGCTTTAGCAACCCAACGTTGCGCAGTTTCACGAAGCATTAATGCTTGAGAGTCGAACCAACGACCTTGGTAAAGTAAACGACCTAAACGTAGACCGTTAATACGGTATTGTTCAATCGTGTCTTCGTTATGAATACCTGTAACCAAGCGCTCATAAGCAATATGTAGAAGTGCCATACCTGGTGCTTCATAAATACCGCGAGATTTTGCTTCAATAATACGGTTTTCGATTTGGTCAGACATACCTAGACCATGACGACCACCAATACGGTTGGCTTCAAGGATGAACTCAACAGGGTCTTCGATACGTTGACCATTGATTGCAACAGGGAAGCCTTCTTCAAAAGTAATCGATACTTCTTCAGCTTTAACTTCTACGTCGTCTTTCCAGAATGCAACGCCCATGATTGGGTCAACAATTTTGATCCCTGCATTGAGGTATTCAAGATCTTTTGCTTCGTGGGTCGCGCCCAACATGTTTGAGTCAGTTGAATACGCTTTTTCTTTTGACATTTTGTAGTCAAAGCCGTTGTCGATCAAGAATTGCGACATTTCAGCACGGCCACCTAATTCATCAATAAACGTTTGGTCTAACCAAGGTTTATAGATTTTAAGTGCAGGGTTGGTCAACAAACCATAACGGTAGAAACGTTCAATATCGTTTCCTTTATATGTTGAACCATCACCCCAGATGTTGACATCATCTTCTTTCATTGCGGTAACAAGCATAGTCCCTGTTACTGCACGACCCAATGGCGTCGTGTTGAAATACGGTACACCACCAGTTGAAATGTGGAACGCACCACATTGAATTGCAGCAATACCTTCAAGTGCAAGCTGTAAACGGCAGTCAACTAAGCGAGCTTTTACTGCGCCATACGCTTCCGCTTTTTTTGGAATCGCATCGTAGTCGTCTTCATCAGGCTGACCTAAGTTTGCTGTATAAGCATAAGGTTCTGCGCCTTTTTGTTTCATCCACAAAAGTGCAGCTGAAGTATCTAGACCACCAGAGAAGGCAATACCAACTTTTTTGCCAACTGGGACATTCTGCAAGATAGTTGCATTATCAGTCATTGTTAATCCTAACGATATAAATATAGGCACCGAGAATGGGTGGCCTGAAAGAATACATATGTCCGCGATTGTAGCACTTTTCCAAATGGTTTTTCTAAAAAATCATAGGGCTTTAAAAATATTAAAGCTCATGTGCATATCGATACTGTTGAAAAATTTCTGGTTAAAATCGGTTTCTATATTGTGTGCTCAATTTTTGTCTTTTTAGAAGATGTTTAGGCTGTAAATTAATCAGAAAAGTGGTGAAGTTTGTTTGGTTTTAAATTGGTATTACCAATATTGTGTGATTTTTCCATTTTTTGAGTATTAAGCTGGATTTAAGTTCGGTGATTATTTTTTATATTATTAGACTAAAGTCTAAAATTGGCATTATTTTCATAAAAATATCAGTAAAAACAATGATATTAATTTGATTGAAATATGATCTAGTTTATGAAGGTAGTTAATATTGGTCATACCAATATTAACTTTTAATTGAAGTTTTACTTCATTTTAAATCAAAATAAGCCAAGCATAAGTCATTATTGGTTTGTTTCTCTTTACGGTTGCTTATATTGGTCTGTCCAATATTGGCAAAAGTGCCAATAATATGCTCAAAATTAAATCTTAGTAAGCATTTCAAGGAGATGACAATGCTTCAATGGCAGCAAATGTATGACCCGATGGGGAATATTTGGATTTCAAGTCTAATTGCACTGATTCCGATTATCTTCTTCTTTTTGGCGCTCGCGGTATTTCGTTTAAAAGGCAGTGTGGCAGGTACCATTACCGTTGTACTTGCACTTCTTGTCTCTTTATTTGCCTATAAGATGCCAGTGCTGATGGCATTCGCATCGATGGCCTATGGTTTCCTCTACGGTTTATGGCCGATTGCATGGATCATTATTGGCGCTGTATTCCTGTATAAAATTTCAGTGAAGACAGGGCAGTTCGACATCATTCGTTCTTCTATTCTCTCAATTACTGAAGACCAGCGTTTACAAATGCTTTTGGTGGGTTTTGCTTTTGGTACCTTCTTAGAAGGTGCAGCAGGCTTTGGTGCTCCTGTGGCGATTACCGCAGCATTATTAGTCGGTTTAGGCTTTAAACCTTTATATGCAGCAGGTCTCTGTCTAATCGTAAACACAGCACCTGTGGCTTTTGGTGCTATGGGTATTCCAATTATTGTTGCTGGACAAGTCTCTGGTGTCGATACGATGGAAATCAGCCAAATGGTGGGCCGTCAGCTACCATTTATGGTGCCAATCGTGTTGTTCTGGATTATGGCAATCATGGACGGCTGGCGCGGTGTTAAAGAAACATGGCCAGCAGTTGTGGTGGGTGCAAGTAGCTTTGCAATTGCACAATACTTAACTTCTAACTTTGTTGGTCCAGAATTACCCGATATTACGGCTGCAATTGCATCCCTGATTTCTTTAACAATTTTGTTTAAATATTGGCAGCCGAAGCACATTTTCCGTTTTGCAGATCAAGACGCAACGATGAGTGAGGATGTGGCTGCACAAAAACAGCAAAAATACACTGTAGGACAAATTGCAAAAGCATGGTCTCCATTCGCGATTTTAACTGTGATGGTGACGATCTGGAGTGTGAAACCGTTTAAGGATTTATTTGCCAAAGACGGTGCATTGCATGATCTCGTGATTTCAATCAAAGTACCATTTTTGCATCAAATGATTCAAAAAATGCCACCTGTAGTTGCTGAAATTAAAGACTATGACGCGATTTACAAATTTGATTGGATCTCGGCTACAGGAACTGCGATTTTTATTGCAGCATTGATCACTATTGCCTATTTGAAGATGAAACCGAAAGATGCTGTGGTAACTTTTGGTGAAACCCTGAATGAATTGAAAGTTCCCATTTATTCAATTGGTATGGTGTTGTCTTTTGCATTTATCGCAAACTATTCGGGTATGTCTTCGACCTTGGCTTTGGCCCTTGCACATACAGGTTCAGCATTTACGTTCTTCTCGCCTTTCTTGGGTTGGTTGGGGGTATTCCTTACAGGTTCAGATACTTCTGCCAATGCACTGTTTTCAGCGCTTCAAGCCACTACAGCTCAGCAAATTGGTGTGCCAGAAGTTTTACTGGTGGCAGCCAATACCAGTGGTGGTGTGACCGGTAAGATGATTTCACCTCAATCGATTGCAATTGCGTGTGCGGCGGTAGGACTGGTTGGTAAAGAGTCTGATTTATTCCGTTTTACCTTAAAACACAGTATATCGTTCACAATTATGATGGGTATTATGATTACTCTACAAGCCTATGTGTTCCCATGGATGATTCCATAACACAAATTGTGTATCAACGTTAAGGAAAGCAGATGAAAGTCTCCGATAAAGCTGTACAAAGCCTGCGTGTATTGATTGAACAAAGCAATATGCAAGTTGGAGACCGTCTGCCTGCTGAAAGAAAACTGTGTGAACAGCTTCAAGTCTCTCGCTCTTCTTTAAGAGAGGCCATTTCGCAGTTGACCAGCATGGGTATGTTGGTCAGCAAAGTGGGGGCGGGGACTTTTTTAAAACAATTACCAGCAACTTGGTCCAGTTATCAAATCGTACAACCGATTAGTAATTTGATGAGTGAGGATCCTGCCTATCGATTTGATGTGCAAGAGGCGCGCATTATTTTAGAAGGTGGAACAACTTGGTATGCAGCACAACGCGCAACCCAAGAAGATCTGGTGAACATCCGACATCATTATGATCAGATTAACCATTTTCAGGCTTTGGGAAATGATGACGAGGCGGCTCGTGCAGATGCGAAATTTCATTTAGCGATTGCTGAAGCATCTCATAATTTGGTTTTGATTCAGATGATGCGTGGTTTGTTTGATTTGTTGCAGTTCAACGTCGCTTTGGGACGTCGAAAAGTCTATAGCGAAGCACACCGTTTTGATCAATTGCATGATCAGCACTTTCAAGTCATGAATGCAATTGAACGTCGTGATCCAGAAGCTGCACGTAAGGCAGTCTGTGGACACATTGAGTTTGTAGTACAACAGGTGCGAATGATTGATGAGGAAGAAGCTCGTCGTCAGCGTGCCAGTCGATTAAACAGGATATAAGCATGATTATTTCTTCTGCCAATGACTACCGTGAAGCGGCACGACGTCGTTTACCGCCATTTTTATTCCATTACATCGATGGTGGTGCGTATGCAGAATATACCCTGAAGCGTAATGTAGAAGATTTATCAAAAATTGCTTTGCGCCAGCGTGTACTGAACGACATGTCACAGTTAAGTTTAGAGACCAAACTGTTTGATGAAACTTTGTCGATGCCTGTTGCATTATCTCCTGTGGGTTTAACAGGCATGTATGCACGCCGCGGTGAAGTTCAAGCTGCTGTCGCTGCAGATAAAAAGGGTATTCCGTTTACACTGTCTACCGTTTCAGTATGTCCAATTGAGGAAGTGGCGCCTGCGATTCAGCGTCCAATGTGGTTCCAGCTCTATGTACTGCGTGACCGTGGTTTCATGAAAAACGCTTTGGAACGTGCTAAAGCGGCAGGCTGTTCAACCTTGGTGTTTACTGTGGATATGCCTGTTCCGGGCGCACGTTACCGTGATGCCCACTCGGGTATGAGTGGCCCAAATGCAGCAATGCGCCGTTATATGCAGTCGTGTTTCCACCCACACTGGGCGTGGAATGTCGGCATGATGGGACGTCCGCATGACTTGGGCAATATTTCTAAATACTTAGGTAAGCCTACAGGTCTAGAAGATTATATTGGTTGGTTAGGCTCTAACTTTGATCCGTCTATTTCGTGGAAAGACCTTGAGTGGATTCGTGAGTTTTGGGATGGCCCAATGGTCATTAAAGGAATTCTGGATCCTGAAGATGCCAAAGATGCAGTGCGTTTTGGTGCAGATGGGATTGTGGTTTCAAACCATGGTGGTCGTCAGCTCGATGGTGTTTTATCTTCTGCACGTGCACTTCCGCCAATTGCAGATGCAGTCAAGGGTGATATTAAAATCCTTGCGGATTCGGGTATTCGTAATGGTCTAGATGTTGTGCGTATGCTGGCGTTGGGTGCAGACACGTGTATGCTTGGTCGTGCCTTTGTTTATGCTTTAGGTGCAGCAGGCGGTGAAGGTGTTTCAAATCTTTTAGAATTGATTGATAAAGAAATGCGTGTTGCTATGACCTTAACAGGTGCAAAAACCATTGCTGATATTACTTCAGATTGTTTAGTGAAGTTAGAACGAGAGTTGGCTGAGTAAAACTCTCTAATAAAAGCGAATGAATATAAAGAAGCATCCTTTGCCTCATTTTGAATTAAAAAATTTAAGTTCAATTGCGTAGGCGATACCTTACTTTTCAAAGATGAAAAGTAACAAAAATCTTTTGTTGGGCGAGGGGTACGTCCTGTACCCCCTCCCAACGCCGGCATCCATGCCGCCACACGACATCGAATACCGTGATTAATACTCTTAAAAAATGAATGTGTTATTTCATAATCTAGCTTTATTGAAAAGCTCAAAAAATTAATGGGCAGGATATAAAATGCAATCCAATTTAGACGCACCGCAAACTATTCAAAAGCTCATAACTATTGTGGGTAAACAACACGTTTTAACCGATGATAAAGACACGCGTTTATATCGCCAAGGCCGTCGTTATGGTGCGGGGAAAGTGCTGGCTGTTGTTGCACCGGGGTCATTACTTGAACAGTGGCAGGTACTACAAGCGGCTGTTGATGCAGATTGTATTGTGATTATGCAAGCAGCCAATACAGGTTTGACCGGTGGTTCAACGCCTTTTGGCGATGACTATGACCGTCCTGTGGTACTGATCAGCACGCGTCGTTTGATTGGCATTCAGGTTATTAATGACGGTCAGCAAGTGATTTGTCTACCTGGTGCAACACTAGATCGACTTGAAAAAGAATTGGTGCCATTTAATCGGGAGCCACACTCGGTGATTGGTTCATCGTGTATTGGTGCTTCGGTTTTAGGTGGTGTCTGTAATAATTCGGGCGGTGCTTTGGTACGCCGTGGTCCTGCTTATACTGAGCTGGCATTGTACGCTCGTGTCAATGATGATGGTCAGTTAGAGTTGGTGAATCATCTAGGGGTAAATCTTGGAGAAACACCAGAAGAAATTCTAAGCAAGCTTGAAACGAAAAATTATCAAATCGGCGATATTATCAATAATTCGGGCTGCTGCGCATCGGACCATCGTTATGGACATGATGTTAAACAAGTGGATGAAAATACGCCTGCACGTTTTAATGCCGATCCGACTCGTTTATATGAAGCATCGGGTTCGGCAGGTAAAGTGTGTGTTTTTGCTGTACGTTTGGATACCTTTGAAAAAATCCCAAGTCAGGTGTTCTATGTAGGTACAAACTCACATGATGATTTGACTGCAATTCGCCGTTTTTTACTAAAAGATTTGCCGCGATTGCCGATTGCAGGGGAATACATCCACCGTGTGGCTTATGATATTGGGGCGGAGTACGGCAAAGATACTTTTATGTTCATTGAAAAACTCGGCACAGCCAAAGTACCTGCTGCATTTGCAATGAAAGATAAGGTCGATGCGTACTTAGAAAAATTTGGTATGAAAGGACTGTCAGATAAAGTCCTGCAATTGATCACCAAATTTTTGCCTAGTCATTTACCGAAACGGATGAATGCTTTCCGTGATTTATATGAACATCACTTGGTTATTCGGATTGAAAATCAAGATGTCGAGCAAGTTGAAAGCTTTTTAAGACATTATTTCCAAGATAAAACCTCAGGTGATTTTTTCCACTGTACAGAGGAAGAAGGACGTAAAGCATTTTTACATCGCTTTGCTGTTGCAGGTGCAGCAATTCGCTATCGGGATACGCACCGTTCAGAGGTTGAAGATATTGTGGCTCTGGATATCGCATTGCGTCGTAATGATCGCGAGTGGGTGGAAACCTTACCCAAAGAGATGGATGATCTGATTGTTCATAAACTCTATTATGGTCACTTTTTATGTCATGTGTTTCATCAGGACTATATTGTGAAAAAAGGCGTGGATCCTTTGGCGATGGAACATCAAATGTGGCATTTACTGGATGCTCGTGGGGCGGAATACCCAGCTGAGCATAATGTCGGACATTTATATGTAGCAAAACCTGCACTACGAACGCATTATGAAAAGCTTGATCCAACCAATAGTTTTAATGTGGGTATTGGTCAAACCAGTAAGCTGAAGCATTGGCAGTAAAGGACTTTGGTCTAAAAAACTAAACCAGTGAGGGCAACGTCACTGGTTTTTTATTGTCGTATGTTTTTGAGAGCTCAATTGAATTGACCGTAGATGCCAAGAATTTTTTATAAATTGTCATCCCAATATTTTAAAAAACAGCTAAAGTAGTATGCAACAAGTTGCAAAGCCAAAGATAAGGATTCATGATGACAACCAATAGCTATGCACATATTTTAAAACCCTTACATTTGGGTTTTACTACCATTAAAAACCGTGTGGTGATGGGCTCCATGCATACGGGCTTGGAAGATCGTTTTTATAATTATCCAAAATTGGCAGCATACTTCGGTGAGCGTGCTAAAGGTGGAGTCGGCCTGATCATTACAGGTGGAATTTCTCCAAACCGTCAAGGTTGGCTCCTACCTGCGGGTGGAACGATGAATACACTGGGGGATATTGCTCCACATCGTTTAGTGACCCATGCCGTACATAAGCATGGCGCAAAAATTTTAATGCAGATTTTGCATGCTGGACGTTATGGCTACCAACCCTTTGTGGTTTCTGCCAGCCCAATTAAATCGCCAATTTCGCCTTTTAAACCGCGTCAAATGTCTGAAAAACAAATTTTGAATACCATTGATGACTATGTTAACTGTGCCAGTCTTGCCAAAAAGGCGGGCTATGACGGTGTGGAAATTATGGGTTCAGAAGGTTATTTACTGAATCAATTCTTAAGCCGTCATGTGAACCAACGTGAAGACCGTTGGGGTGGGCCGATTGAAAACCGTATGCGTTTTGCGGTCGAAATCGTCAAAGGAATACGTGCACAAGTCGGCGAAAAATTTATTATTTGCTTCCGTTTGTCATTGCTCGATTTGGTGCATGATGGCAATACCATGAAAGAAGTGGTTACGATTGCGCAAGCACTAGAAAAAGCAGGCATTACCTTATTGAATACAGGGATTGGTTGGCATGAAGCGCGGATTCCAACTATTGTGACTTCGGTACCACGTGCTGCTTTTGTTGACTATACTGCGGAAGTGAAAAAGCACGTGGCTGTGCCAGTGATTGCCTCAAACCGTATTAACATGCCAGATACCGCGGAAGAGATTTTGGCATCGGGCAAAGCGGATATGGTGCAAATGGCACGTCCGTTATTGGCTGATGCTTTTTGGGTGAATAAAACAGCGACCAATCGTGTTGATGAGATCAATACGTGTATCGCTTGTAACCAAGCATGCTTAGATCATACTTTTAAAAACCAACGTGCAACCTGTTTGGTCAACCCGCGTGCAGCGTTTGAAACAGAGTTGGTTTATTTGAAGGCGAAACAACCGAAACGAGTTGCGGTAGTGGGTGGTGGTGTCGCAGGGATGTCAGCCGCGACGGTTGCAGCCAGTCGTGGACACCAAGTGACATTGTTTGAAGCAAGTCATGAAGTGGGTGGACAGTTCAACTTGGCAAAAGTTGTGCCCGGTAAAGAAGAGTTTCATGAAACCATTCGTTATTTCAAAGTACAGATTGAAAAAACGGGAGTCGACTTACGTTTAAACACCAAGGTGAATCGTGAGCAGCTTGAGCGTGAAGGCTTTGAAGAAATTATCATTGCCACGGGTGTTGTGCCACGTGCATTACGTATCGAAGGGAGTGATTCACCGCAAGTCTTGTCTTATGCAGAAGTGTTACGCGGCGCACCTGTCGGTCGAAAAGTTGCGGTGATTGGTGCTGGAGGGATTGGTTTTGATGTGTCTGAGTATTTATTGAAACCAGAGCATCAACCTCAGCCACAACTGCTTGCAGATTGGCAACGTGAATGGGGTGTAGATCCAAACCCGAATTATGTCTCTGAAGGGGGCATGCAGATTGCAAAAGTTCATCCGCCTATTCGTGAGATTTATTTATTGCAACGTAAAACCTCTGCATTGGGTGCCGGCTTAGGTAAAACCTCAGGCTGGGTACACCGTGCACAGTTGAAAAAACATGCAGTTCGAATGCTACGTGGGGTGCAATATAAAGCAGTGACTAATGAAGGTCTTTGGATAGATTTGGCAGGACAAGATCAATTGTTACGTGTCGATACCATCGTTGTGTGTGCAGGACAGGAGTCAGTGAAAGATCTGATGCCAAGTGCTGAGCAAAATACGTTAGCCAATTATCACATTATTGGTGGTGCTAAACTCGCAGCTGAGTTAGATGCAAAACGTGCCATTCGTGAAGGTGCAGAAGTTGCTGCAAAATTGTAAACGTTTGATGAAACAATATGCAGTTGGTTGCTTCAAGGTGAATTTTCACTTGTCATTGAAACAAAAGCTCCGTATGATGGCGCACATGGAAGCGTGGCAGAGCGGTTTAATGCACCGGTCTTGAAAACCGACGAGGGCTTATACCCCTCCGTGAGTTCGAATCTCACCGCTTCCGCCAAATATCAACGACTTAGCCCTGACATCCTCAGGGCTTTGTTGTTTCTAGGCTTATGCAACGTAAGCCTGTAGTAAGCATAATAAAAACTTGGTTTGAGTTTAAATTATTGTTCAAGACTAAATACAATCTCAAATTGGATACTGTCCCAAATAGTTAATTCACCGATCCAATCGGTTTTTGCATTAAATCTTTTGGGGTATTGACTGCCATCTTTACCATCTAAAATATTCTGAAAATCCGAGCTTTTATCGAGCATAGCTATAATTGGTCTAATTTTTAATTTTTCTTCTAATGCAAGATCAAGGTTTTTCTTAAATTCATTACGTCCATTACCAGACCATCTATCAATACGGTCACGATAAACTTGTTTTCTTTCAGTTGGATGTTTGGACATTAAAGGTTTATGACCCCATAAACTAACAATTAGTTCATTATTAGAGCTAATTGAGGATACTGACCAGTTTGGATTTTTTAGATCAGCATCAAATTTTTTAAACTCAGAAACGATACCCACAATAATACTCATATTCAAATTTACCCTTGTTTAAGATATGCTGATCGGCATAAATTACAAGTATTTAAGGTTAATAAATGTCTGATACTCCGACTGTTTGGGGTGTACACATGGGTGTACATGTTGGAACTGAGCCAGTTGAAAAAAATTACATTGTCAGTGGCAGTGAACTTTGTTTCATAAATACCTAAAACTATGGTTTTATTATATTTATTTTTTATTGAAATTTTCGCAAATTCATTAAAAACCAATATCTTGCAAAATATTTATGCAACAAAGCCAATCTATATTAAACCAGCCTTTCAAGGATTCGGTTTTTTACCATGAAGATAAAACATCGTGACTGTTTCTTAAGATGTATTGCAGAGCAACATAGTGTTGAGCTTGTGCAACGGTTATCATAGAGTCAACAAAGCGTTGGAAGACATTATGAAAATCGTGGCAGATGAAAATCTCGCATTTACCGATTATTTTTTTGCCGAATTTGGTGAAATTGAGCACAAAGCAGGGCGTACTTTAACACATGCCGATGTTGTAGATGCCAAAGCACTGTTGGTGCGTTCCGTAACTCAAGTCAATCCAGCATTAATCAATAACACCACACTTCAATATGTGGGTAGTGCAACCATTGGTACAGACCATTTAGATATTGAAGCCATTGAGAAACAGAATATTCAATGGGCGAATGCCGCAGGTTGTAATGCGCAGGCGGTGGCTGAATATGTAATTACGGCTTTACTCCATCTCAATCCAGTATTGCTGAACGCTAAAGAAAGTTTTACTTTGGGCATTATTGGCCTAGGAAATGTCGGTTCTCGCTTAGCTTATATGGTCAAACTATTGGGCTGGAATGTGATCGGTCATGATCCTTTTGTACAGCAAGATGCGATTCAGCAGGTCGATTTAAATGCCTTATTAAGTACTGCTGATGCGATTTCATTGCATGTGCCCTTAACCAAAACAGGATCACATCCAACCTACCATTTGTTCAACGCCGAAGCTTTCGCTGCGATGAAAACGACAGCAATATTGATTAATTCTGCGCGTGGGCCTGTAATTGAAGAGCAGGCTTTATTGGCCGACATCGAAAAAACACAGCGTAAAGTGGTACTAGATGTCTTTGAGCATGAGCCTGTGATTTCTGAACAAGTGTTGAATGCTGTGAGTCTGGTGACGCCACATATCGCAGGTTATAGCTTAGAAGGCAAAGCGCGTGGTACACAAATGATCTATGAGGCTTTCTGTAAAACCTTTCAGTTTGAAGCACATAAAAGTTTCGAGTCGCAGTTGCCTGTATGTGCTCAATATTTTGAAGGCCAAGATTTGAAATCTGTACTTCAACAGCATTTAAGGGAAATCTACCCGATTGCACGAGATGACCAAGCCTTACGTGCTTGCTTAAAAGAGGGGATGATTGACCAAAAAGCCTTTGATCATTTAAGAAAGACTTATCCATTACGTCGTGAATGGGCTGCACACGGAGGGCCGAAGGCATGAGTCAGGACGTGATCCATTATCAGCCAACCTGTGACTTAAAAGCCATGCGAGCGCGTGCGCAAATGTACAGCCAAATTCGTCAGTTTTTTGCTGAACGTGAAGTACTTGAGGTTGAAACCCCGATTTTATCTCAAGCTGGTGTGACCGATGTGCATTTGGCTTCGGTTCAAGCACAGCGCCATCTACAAGGCAAACAACAAACGCATTATTTGCAGACCTCACCTGAGTTTGCCATGAAGCGCTTATTGGCCAGTGGTAGTGGGCCGATTTATCAAATCTGTAAAGTTTTCCGTGATGATGAACATGGTCGTAAACACAATAGTGAATTTACCATGCTGGAATGGTATAGACCGAATTTCAGTTTGAAGGATTTGATGTTTGAAGTGACAGACTTATTGAATGTCACATTAAAGCAGCGTTTTGGTGAGGTTCGCCCTACCATTTTGAGCTATAAGCATGCGTTTATGGATCGTTTGGATTTGAACCCACTGCAAGCCAGTTTGAAGGAGTTAAAAGACTGCTGTAATCGCGTGGGTTTAAATTTGGACTTGGGTGATGACCGACTTGGCTATATCGATTTGCTCTTTTCACATTTTGTAGAACCAAGTCTAGGTTTTGATACGCCCGTATTTCTAACCGATTTTCCACCAGAGCTAGCCTCGCTTGCCAAAACTAAAACGGATGAAGACGGTGAATTGGTTGCAGCGCGTTTTGAGTTGTATATTGAAGGTTTGGAACTCGCCAACGCTTATGATGAGTTGATCGACGCAGAGGTGTTGCGTTCGCGTTTTGAAGCCGATAATGCTGAACGTGAAAAGTTAGACTTACATGTGATGCCAGTCGATGAGTTTTTATTGGCTGCTTTGCCTCAAATGACCGCATGTGCAGGTATTGCGTTAGGTGTGGATCGTTTGTTAATGATTGCAACAGAACACATGCAGTTGGAAAAGGTGATTACCTTTCCCGCATCCATTTCTTAATGTCTTGTCCTGAAATAGATTGACAGTATTCCACTTCAAACCGAGTTAAGCAATTAGCTCGGTTTTAGTTTGCTCATACATCTGATTCGGGGTGTTCATATTTAAACTTAAATGTGGTCTATAGCAA